>JAPLCX010000036.1 GCA_026392035.1 Candidatus Auribacterota bacterium
TACCAAAACGCCGGCGCAACCGATTCACCACCGGCGCCAGCGTCTTTACATCCGTCGTGTTGCCCGGCCACATCTCACAGCATATCGGTCTGCCCTCCGAATCAAGCACCACCCCCACGACCATCTGCTTCAAGTCCGGTCGATGATCTTTTGAATTGCCACGCTCGCCGAGATTTCCTCCTTCTCCCTCGAAATAAATACTCGTCGTGTCAAAAAAGACCATATCGAAGCCGCAGAAAAGATCCCGGGTATGCTCAAACAACAATTCCTCCACCGTTCTAAAACCGCCTTGCTCAAATGAAGATTGAAGAAGCTCCCCTGAGAATTCAAGTTTGTAAGTAAAAGGGATACCGGGGCCTTTTATCTTGAATAAGAACGCTTCACCACCAGCCCTCCCTGGCTTAATTTGTTCAATCTGAACTTCAAAGCCGTTGCCCAGCTCTCTAACAATATGATCTACCATAGAATCCCCCAAGATTTTGATACTGTTACGCTAATGAGTTGTTGTATCCCTCTTCGCAGTTAGTTGTATTATAAAGGTTGAATGATGAGTAATGAAAAACTGTTCTTTATCACAACTGGTGGCATAACAATCAAGAATGGATACAAGAGTTGGATTAGAGATTCTCTGCATCAGTATGCGGTATGAAGAGCGAGGCGATGAACTCGTCCATGTAGCGCGGGTGGGTGCTCAGGTCGAGGTAGGTGATTCTGTCGGCGAGCGCGCTGATATCAACCCTTTTCTCTTCTGACAGCAGGATCAGGTTCGCGCCCCAGAGGGAGCCGTTCCCGATGTACTCGAACCGGTCGAGCGGGAGGTTGGGGAGCATGCCGATGGCAACGGCGTTCGATGCGTTGATCGCTTCTCCGAGCCGGCCGGCGATCACGACGCGCTCGATTGAAGATGCCGCAAGCTCAACGCTCCTGAGCATCGTGAGGATCGCAGCCTGTATGGCCGCCTTGGTGCGGAGGAGCTTTTTGAAATCAACGCCGGTCAGGGAGATCTCTCTGGGCGCGCCGCCCTCGCCAGTCCTCCTCACGATATAGGCGGGATGCCCCTGCCGCTCCTCCAGGCGCGGACAGCCTCGATCCCTGTTCAGAGTGCACTTCCTGTCGAGGATGCCATGCCGGAAAAGCTCGGCCATCAGATCGATCATTCCCGAGCCGCAGAGGCCGCGCGCGGGAGCGCCGGTGATGGTCTTAAGCACGGGGGATGCGTCCAGGTGCTTGATTTCGACAGCCTCCACGGCGCCGGGGGCGGCCATCATGCCGCTGCTGATACCCACACCCTCCAGCGCGGGTCCGGTGGAACAGGCGCAGCCCATCATCCACTCGCGGTTTCCCAGAATGATCTCGCCGTTCGTCCCTGCGTCAATGAAAAGGATTACCTCACCCGATTCGTGCATACGGCAGGCGAGCACGCCCGCGAGCACGTCACCACCGACGTAACTCCCGATACCCGGCGCGAACATGAGAGGGGCGCGGGGGTTGACCGTGAGCCGCGCCTCGCCCGCGGGGATCACGGGGTAGCGGGTGCGCACGCGGGTGGTTGAGTCGAGCCTGATCGGCGAGGGATCCAGGCCGAGGAACAGGTGGATCATGGTCGTGTTGCCCGCCATGGCCGCACTGGAAACCTCATCCGGTCGCGCCCCGGAATGTTCCATGAGGCGCGCGATGACTCCGTTGATCGTTTCGAGGGCGAGGCCGCGCAGCCGATCGAGCCCGCCCCGGCGCTGGGCGTAGACGATGCGGCTGATGATGTCCGCGCCACAGGAGAGTTGCCGGTTGTAGGCGGCGGCGCGCGCGCGGTAGTTGCCCGTTTCGAGGTCAACGAGTTCAGCGACCACGGTGGTCGTGCCGAGATCGAGGGCAAGACCGAGAAGGGGGTGGCCGGCCATGCGCTTCTCGGGCGGCGGAGACAGGGCGAGACCGCTGAGGGCGTGCGCCCGCTTCCGGTCATCTTCAGTGAGCAGTACCGCGGCGAAGTCGAGATCCGCAGAAGGAAGAAGCGATTCCTCCGGCACGAACACCACGCAATCGCCTGTCACGCGCGCGCCACAGGCGAGCCGGTAACCACGCCGTTCCTGCTCGGGAGTGATCGAGATGTGAGGAGTGGGAGCGCAGTCACCCGCCTCGATTTTTACGAGGCACTGGCCGCATGTCCCCTGACCACCGCACTCAGCTTTTATCGGGATGCCGAGGAGGAGGGCAGCGTCGTAAAGTGCTCCGCCCGCTTTAATGTCAACTTCTTTTCCCGAAGGGAGAAACTTGACCCTGTGCAATTTCATAATAAGGGGACAGGCTACTTTATCAGCCGCAACCCTTTTGTTGCTAGTAAGTTATAGCCAGATCTGTCGACATAATGGAACGACACGACTTAACTGCAAATTATCTGCAAGCACCGTATGGAACACTTTCCATGGGAAGGCGATAGGTGTCATAAAGTAGCCTGTCCCCTTTTCTTACACACGTCCTTCATGTAGGCGGGGATATCGGCGGATTCCTGCGGCCCCACCATGACATTCCAGCCAGGGAGCTTGTCCTCCAGATCGCCGCTGATCATCGCCACGTATCCGGGGATGATGATGCGCCTGTGGGGAACGGATGTAGTAAGCCCGTGGGCTGTCACTGCTTTCGCGATCACCTCCGCGTTGAACTTCCCTGCGGCCCAGGCGGTGAGGACCGACTGCCCCTCCGCGTCGGTGACGAGGAGGCGTGACGGGATCTCCGAGGCCTCGATCTCGGTTGACACCATGAAGTAGGTGAGGGAAAAGTTTGTGGTGACGAGGAGCGGGGAATCCTCGGCGGCTTCCCCGATCCGGTAGATTCCCGGATCGACCTGGAGCGGTTTCTGCGGATCGGTGTAGATATTTTGTCTCAGGGTCAGGAGCGGCAGGTACTCCCACAGGGCCGGTTCCTCAATAACGATCACCGAGGCGTATTTGCATATTCCTCCCGCTGCGGCCACGGCGCCCTCGTAACCGCTGCCGCGGGCCGACATGATGAGCGGAAAGCCCGTTCCGGGGAACGACCGGGAGAGCGCGCGCCGGCGCAGGAGGGTGAAGTCCCTGAGCCTGGTCGCGGCGCCGTCGCTCATTGGCGCGAGAAGTATGTCCTCAACGCCCGACTGTTCAACCCGGCAGGCGAGCGCGGTGAGCTCGTCGATTCCTCCGGGCCCTTCTACGACGAGAGGGACAGAGAATCTTTTCGCGAGCGCGGCCACCTCATCAGCGTGTGCGATTTCCGCCCCCCAGAGGAGAGGGCGTGAGCTGCCGGCGACGTCCAGCCCCGCGCTGATACAGAGGGCGTTTCTGGAAATCAGCACGAGCGGCAGCGGGCACTTCTCCTGAACCGTCCTGATGGTCTCCGCGAACCTCTCCGGCGCTCCGCTCGTTTCCTTCACCGCGATGAGGTCGAGTGCCAGGCGCTCCCCCGCGCGCTCAACTAAAAACGAGCAGGCGAGCTGTAATCGCGAGAGCAGTTCATCGCGTTCCATGGCATCATCCACCTGGGCGGCGAGCGCGGTCTTGTGGAAGAAGGTCTTCTCGTGCCGGAACATCACAAGTTCCTCACCGATGCTGACCGCGCGATCGCCGGTCCCGATGCTCACGAGCCTGATGGGCGGGGCGGCTGCGGCGCCGAGCTTTTCGCGCGCCTCGTCTGAGACATAGGGACAGGCATCCAGCTTGGCCTGTTTCGCCGCGAGCTTCATGGCGAAGGCGAGGCATGTCTGGGAGCCGCACTCCTTGCAATTCTTGTTCGGCAGCAGCTTAAAAATCTGTAGTCCAGTCAGTTTCATAATGTATTTTCAGCACGGAGACGCGGAGGACACAGAGATATAGAAAATCTTCATCTCTAAAAGAGCAAGAAGAAAAGAGAACATCAAAAACTCTTTTCTCTTTTACTCTTTGTAATAACAGAAACTTATTACTCCGTGCCCCCGTGGTTCACGTTTTTACCATCAATTCGTCTATTGTCTTTTCGACGGCGGCGATCGCATCCGGGTGGCGCATGACGAGTATATCCGCGCCCGCATAGAGCAGGGATGCCGCGGTCGCGATTTCCCACAATATGCCGCGCTTTTTCCTGTCTCCCCAGAGCGGCTCTTTCTCTTCCGGTACCTTCACCTCCTTCACTTTCCACACCTCCTGGCCGACGAAGCAGATGAACGGCATCTGCATCATCGCGTCACCGTCGAGGGCCTGGAGGCGGATGCGCTCCATGACCGAGTACGTGTACTCCATCCCATATCCCAGGCCGCCGGTGAGCGGGTCGATGACAATCCGGTCCGGGGGGAAGTGGAGGTCGGAAATGAGGATGTTGAGCTGCTTGCAGAGGTTCACGTCGATCGGCGTTTCAGCAATCACGGCGTGGCCGTACGCCATCGCGCTCGCCACAGGGGTCTTGTAGTGTTCCTCAACCGCAGATGCGAGGAGGCAGCGCTCACCCTGCGCGGCTTCGGCGCAGGCGCTGAGGACCTGGTTCTGTTTCTCTCCCGGCCCGGCGCCCTTGATGATCAGGGGAACATTCACCTCCCTGAGAAGGCGCGTCACCAGCTCCGCTGCTTCGGCGCCGCTCCGGTTCTCCCTGTCGGGGTGCGTGCCCCGCAGAGTGAGGCAGATGAGCCTGGCACCTCTCCTCTCAACAACAGATCTTGCCCACGCGATCGGCTCATCGAGCACGTCGAGATATGGCTCGGCGGCTGTATCACACCAGTCGTGGGGCCGTACGTCCGTCACTTCCCATGCGACGATCGGCCTGTTCGGATACGTTCCCTCGAAGTGGTGGAAGGGAAGGCAATTCTGTCCGCCGATCTCCAGGGAAAAGGCACGTGTGCCGCCGTCCACCGGGGTGTTGCCGATACGGACAGCATGAATATGGCTCGTGGATTTCTTCTGTATCTCCATATAATTATAAGGCAAACCCGAAACTCGAAATAAACCCAAAACCACAAACTCAAAATAGAGATCTATTGACATTTTGCAACTATTGAGCCAAATATTTTCATGAGTTCAGTAACTTCTCCGATCAGCACATCTTTATCTTTCAGGTGAATCTTCATGAGGCTCGCTTAACTTGAGCCGGTAGGCAGTTTCCTTTGCCTCCTTACGTGATATCTTTATTCTCATAACAAAATCCTTTTTACTCAACGAATCTTCAGCTTCTATATAGTTTGCACCGATAGAGCCTGCTGATCGGATTAGCTGTGTGGCTATCTCAGTATTTGGAATTGTCTTAGGTAGAGCATTTACATAAGGTACGACTGTCTGTGCGAAACGGCAGGTTCTATCCGATAGGTCATAAGGTTTTGTATTTTGGATTTTATCCATTCGGGTTTGTTTAGGGTTTCGAGTTTCGGGTTTAGGATTTTACAGCAGCCACTCCATCGCCAGTGCCGGGTGTTTCACCTTCTTGAGGAAGTCGAGGAGCATTGCCGGGTCGGTGGTGACGGTCTCATCGGCGATTTTCGAGAGGAGGTCCCGTTCACCGATCTCTTCACAGCGCCTCCTGAGCTCTTCGCCCAGCTTCCCCTTGATCTCCTTTGTCATCCAGACGATGCGCCTCAATCCCCCCTCAGCCGAGATGAATTTTTTGCTCAGGAGATAGCGCGTCCCGATGCCGATGAAGCCGGGCGTCTGCTGGCCGCCGCCGACCACACCCGCGAGTTCCGAGAAGCTCATGCCGCACGGAGTCTGTCCCTTGAATTCCCTGTTCACCACCATGAAGCCGTTGGTATCGGGGAGGATTGCCACAATGCATTCGAAGCAGCCGCAGGACGTCATCGGGTCGTCCATGATCGAGTAGGCGCTGAAGCTCGCGATCGCGCGGTTCGAGCGCTCGTACACGAACGCGTTGATGTCGGCCCACTTGCCCTTGACCGCATCGAGCACCTTGCCCTTCTTCACGGGCTGGTTGGCGCCGGTCGGGTTGATCTCGTACGCTGCCTTCCCGTCGAGCCAGTTGTACGCGCCGCAGAGACCGAGGCGCTCGGGGGTGATGATGCACACGTGGTTCGGGGCGTACGACTGACAGAGCTGGCATGAGTAGAAGAAATCCACCGCCTCGTCGGTGAGGCCCCTCAGGCGGCGGTCGCGCTCGTCATATGCCTGCTTCGCGCGCGGCACCCACTCCCGCATGTCTTTTTCCTCCGTGTAGAGCGTGACCTGGACCTTGTCGACGATCGCGGGAAAATCGTTGATGAGCTTCGCCCTGAGGAGCTCTCCGAGGTGTGTGATCCGGAAGCCCGCCTTCTTCGCTTCCTTGCTGATCCTCAGCCAGACAACCTCGCGCTGCCCGATGTGCATGACCCCCATTGCCTGACTCAGGAAATGGTGGATGTGGCGCTCGAGGATGGCCTCAAAATCCTTCTGCATCTTGCGGCCCGCAACCCTCACGACGATGCCGAGGGGGAGGGCGCCGCCCTCCTCGACACGGTCAAGGTCGGGGCCGACGAGCTCGATCACGCCGTCGCGCACATCCCCCGCCGGAGCGCTGAACACGTACTCGAACGCCTGGCTGTATTTTCCGCCGAACTGGATCGCCATATCTTCCTTGCGGACGCGTTCTCCCTCGAAGGCAGGGCCGTAGCGAACGGGGATGGGGATTTTCGTGATGCGGACCTTGATCCCGCGCACCTCGATCGCCTTCTCCGCCATCCGGTCGTATGGTATGGAAGCGACGATGAGGTCCTTTTTATCAGGGCCGAAGGCCAGGATCTCCGGAACCGCGCTGTCGGAGAGTATCGGGAAGCCGAAGTTGAGCGCCCCCGCGGCGATGGCGATTCTGACGTCGTCGAGCGGGCCGAGGGCGATGACAAACGCGTGCACGCGCGCGCGGTTGTAGTTCAGGATCTCCTCTCCCCCGTTTCCCTCCCTCGGAGTGATGCCGCCGAAGGTCATCGCCGCGCGTGCGGCGAAACCGAGCGCGTATACCGCCGCAGTGAGGTCCTTGCCGTAGGGGACGAGGAAGGTGTCCCAGTTCATCTGGACGCGATCCTCGGCGAGCTGTTCGGCGAGGCTCACGCCGTTCGTATCACCGGCCATGACCACGAGGATGTTCCGCTCCTGGAGATCGCGCACCAGGTTGACGGCGATCTCTTTCGAGGGCGCGGCGCCGACGATCGCAGCGATACCCGGCATGCTGCCATCCACCAACTTCACCCCCTGGCTCCGGAGGAGTGCGTCACTGGTCGGTCCGAGCCAGATGCCGGTGTGGGGAGGGCCGTCCAGGTGCCGGATCGCCTCGATTGCCTCGGCAGCCATGATCGTCGCGCGTCCCGCAGCCAGCGCCTCGTCGAGCGTGGGGAGCGCGCCGCCCTCCTCGCGGAGGAGCGCGCGGCATCCGGCGAACGCTTTTTTCAATTGGCCGAGTGTTGTCACTTTAAGGCCCGTGATGGCGTAGATCACGGGGAGGCAGTAGGCCGTGTCGGGGAAGGAAACCGCATGCGCCTCTCCCTTCCCGGCGAGCGCTTTTTCGAGTATGCCCTCAGCGAGCCCGACCACCGTGCGCGCGCCTGAAACCGCTCCGTTAAGGATGATTGAAATATCTTTCATGGATCCTCGTTTCTAAACCACTGAGTGCATTGAGAACGCCGGACTTAGTTACATCGCATAGTAATCCAATTGAAAATAACTCCCTATCTCAACTCAATGCCCTCAGTGGTTTCGCATAATCAGATTATTTTTCGGTTCCCGGCGGTATTTTAATTTGCCCCACAGTCTCAAGTATCTTTTGCGCGAGCTCTTCCGAAAGCGTCCCCGTGCCGCAGCTCGGCGTGAGGAGGCAGCGCTCCCAGATCGCGTCCACGCCGAGGCCGGTTTTTTCACTCAGGGCGCGGAGGCGCTCGCCGAGTTTGACCGAAAGGCTCTCCACGGTTTCGCTCCGTATCTTCTCCGATGTCGGCACGAGGCCGAGGGCGAGCATCCGGCCGCACTCGAGAAACTTTTTCAGGGCTTCCGGATAGAGCGTCATGCCCGTGAAGTAGTCGTATGCGTCAAAGTTTATGATGTCGAGTTCTGTGTGCATGAGGAGCGACCAGTCGGTGTTGCCGCAGCAGTGGATTCCTGCCAGGGCGCCGCATCCATGAATGCTCTGCACCACTTCCCCGATGTATGAGAACACCTGGTGTGCGGATAGGCTCACGTATCCGGAGCCGAAGCTCGCGAGGTAGGGCTCATCGAGCCAGATCATCACCCGCGGGCACACCTTCTTCAGTTCGCGCACCTGCCAGGCGGCTTTCATGGAGATGGACTTGAGCGCCGCGTCCATGAGCTCATCATGGTAGAGGATTGCCTTCTTATTCTGGTCGGTGACGGTGAGGCCGAAGCTGATCGGGCCGACAATCTGTCCCTTCACGCAGGCGAGGTTGTTGTGCGCCTTCCCGGAAAGCGCGTCGATCAAGCGATAGAATCCCGGGGCGTACTCCTCGGTGAGCGCGAAGCGATTGAGGTCGCCCTCGATCACCCCGCCGTAGAATGACTCCATCTCAGCCATGATATTGCGCCCCGTGTCGAAATAGATCTTTTCTTTTTCACGGTCCACGACGAGGCATGGGAGCCCCTCGCTGTACTGGACGTACATGTTTTCAAGGAACGAGCGGTTCGGCAGCTGAGGCCAGGCCGGGAGTTCAGGGAATGCCCGCAGCACCGCCCGGACGGCCTCCGAGGGATCCCTGTGGGGAAGGCTCCCCACCGATGTCGCCCTGCCCAAAGGTATAAATTTCATAGTATCCTACGCGCACAGTGCTATCACGAGGTCTCGAACCAGCTCTCTCCCTCCTCGGCAGAGAAGAATAGTAATTATCCCGCAAAATTTTCCCTCCCGCAATAGATTTCGCCCTCTCGATGAACCCCGCCATGAATCTGGCTCTGCTCCGCTCTCCCGGCCTCAGCTCTGTGGGAAGCATGATTCAGCTCATGCTGACGCACTGTGAGAAACTTAAAGGCGATGCGGTATGGGTGCGGCATAAGGTGGTGAGGGAGCAATGAGTACAACCTGCTCTGTGGCGAACATGCTGCTGCGTTAAACCTTAGGCCTTTCACTTTGGGCTGTTTCCAAAATCTGCCTGTATAACTCATCATCGAGATGGTACTATACCAGCCTATTATCGGGGAGGAACTTGAGCATGAGAAAGATTCTGAGATACACGGTGGTGCCTTTTCTGCCTGAGAGGCTGAACGCGCTGCTCGATATCGCGTACAATCTCTGGTGGAGCTGGAACCCGGATGCGATAGAGCTTTTCCGGAGCCTCGATCCCGCCGTCTGGGAGAGCACCAGCCACAATCCCGTGAAGGTGCTGGGAATCCTCAGCACCGACGATATCAACCGCCTCCTCAAAAATGACGCATTCCTCGCCCGGATGGACAGGGTCGCTGTGGAGTTGAACACCTACATGAAACACGGCACCTGGTACCAGAAGACGCACCGCGATCATCTGGGGAGCCACATTGCGTACCTCTCCGCTGAATTTGGCGTCCATGAGTGCCTTCCCTTTTACTCCGGCGGCCTCGGCGTGCTCGGGGGAGACTACTTAAAATCCGCGAGCGAGCTCGGCGTGCCGCTCATCGGCGTCGGCCTCGCCTATCGCTTCGGCTACTTTCGCCAGTACCTGAACCGCGACGGCTGGCAGCAGGAAACCTACCCCGAAAATGACTTCTATAATATGCCCATGCAGATCGAGGAAAACGCGCATGGCAAGCCCGTGGTGGTTGATATCTCTTTCCCTGACAGAACGGTGCACGTGCAAATATGGCGGGTTCAGGTGGGCAGACGGCCGCTCTATCTCCTGGACACCAATCTTGAGCAAAACTCAAATGAGGACAGGAATATCACCTCGCACCTCTACGGTGGCGGCCTCGAGATGAGGATCACGCAGGAGGTCGTCCTGGGCATCGGCGGCATACGGGCGCTCGACGCGCTGGGCTATCCGCCGACGATCACGCACATGAATGAGGGGCATTCGGCGTTCCAGGCGCTCGAGAGGACCCACCAGCTCATGAAGAAGCACAAGCTCTCGTTCAATGAGGCGAGGGGGCTCGTGACGAGCACCAGCGTGTTCACCACGCACACCGCCGTCCCCGCGGGGATAGATCGTTTTGATCCGGGGCTGGCGGCGAAATACCTCTCCGGCTACTGCAAGAAGCTCAATGTTTCGATCGAGACGATCCTCGACCTCGGCAGGGAGAGGCCAGGGGACGCGGGGGAGCCTTTCTCCATGGCGGTGCTCGCCTGCCGGTTCGCCTCACACATCAACGGCGTAAGCAAGCTGCACGGCGAGGTCTCCCGCGAAATGTGGCAGGGGCTCTGGCCGGAGGTGCCCCTGAGCGAAGTGCCGATCGGATACGTGAAGAATGGCATCCACGTCCCCACGTGGATCTCGGATGAGATGGTGCGCATCTACGACCGCTACCTGGGAACGAGCTGGCATTATGAGCCCGAAGACCGTAGCATCTGGGAGAGGTTCGAGAAGATCCCCGACGCGGAACTGTGGGGGAGCCACCAGCGTCTTAAAGAGCGGCTCGTGGGGTATGCAAGGGCAAAGCTCCAGGAACAGCTCAAGAACAGGGGCGCCCACAGCTCGCGTGTGGTGGAGGCGGGCGAGGCGCTCGATCCCACGGCGCTCACCATCGGGTTCGCGAGGCGATTTGCCACCTACAAGCGGGCGACGCTCCTCCTCAAGGATCCCGAAAGGCTCGCTAAGATCGTAAGCATGCCGGGGAAACCGGTTCAGTTCATCTTCGGCGGCAAGGCCCACCCGGCCGACGAGGGCGGGAAGAAACTCATCAAGGAGATCGCCCACCTCTCGGAGCAGGAGCCGTTCAGGAACAAGATCATCTTCCTCGAAGACTACGACATGGGCGGCGCGCGCGTGCTGGTGCAGGGCGTGGATGTCTGGCTCAATACCCCGCGGAGGCCCATGGAGGCGAGCGGCACGAGCGGGATGAAGGTGGTGCCGAACGGCGGCCTGACCGTGAGCACGCTCGACGGATGGTGGCCGGAGGGGTACAACGGGGAGAATGGGTGGGCAATCGGGAGCGGCGAGGAGTACGATGACGAAGAGTACCAGGACCACGTGGAGAGCCTCGCCCTGTATGAACTCCTTGAAAAAGAGGTCATTCCACTCTATTACGACAGGGGGAAGGACGGATTGCCCCGCGAGTGGATCGCGATGATGAAGCATTCCATCTGCACCCTCTGCCCGGTGTTCAACACGAACCGCGTGGTGGGTGACTACATCGAGACGGTGTATCTCCCCTCGCTCGCCCACTGGAACTGGATTACGGCGAATGACATGGCTGAAGCGAAGCACCTCGCACGGTGGAAAGACACGATCGAGGATATCTGGGACGACATCTCCATCAAGGACGTGAAGGTTTCGGGCGTATCGAAGCTGCGCGTGGGGGCTGAATTGCCGGTGGATGTCCAGGTGGAACTCGGGAGGGTCGATCCGAAGGATGTGCGCGTGGAGTTCTTCTACGGCCCGGTCAACGCGGACGGCGAAATTATCGGCGGCAAGTCAACACCGCTCACACACAAGAAACTCGAGAAGAACCACGCACACACCTACGTCGGTTCCATACTTTCAGAATCCAGCGGCCAGTTCGGCTTCTCGGTGAGGATCCTGCCGAATCATGAGGCGCTCAAGCAGCCGCTTGAAATGGGGCTGATCCACTGGTGGGAGTAACGACAGCCAAAAGCTGAAAGTCTAAAGCCAAAAGGTTGCGGAAGGAAAAATGAGGCCAAGGGTTGAAAGTGCAAGGTTGATAGAATCACCGTTTTGATGCGCGCGTATTGCGCCTTCAGCTTTTGGTTTTTGGCTGTAGTCGGACCTGCCGTCTCCAGTAGTCGAGAATCTCTCCGAGCGTGGAGTCGAGGTCGTGCTCCGGTCTCCATCCGGTCGCGCGCAGGAATCGGGAATAGTCTCCGTAGAGGAGGGGGATATCTGATTTCCTAAGCCGTTGCGGATCTTCGCTGAGTTCGATCCTCGCCGTGGTGAGTCTCAGCATCCTGTGAAGTATCTCCCTGATGGTATGGGCTCGGCCCGAACAGATGTTATAGACCTGGCCGGCGCCGCACTTTTCAGCCGCGAGCCTGTAGGCGCGGACCATATCCCTGACATCGGTAAAATCCCTGGCCGCATCGAGGTTGCCCACGTTCAGGACGGGAGCCCGCTCCCCCGCCTCAATCTCTGCGATCTGGGATGCGAAAGAAGATGTGACGAAACTGCGGCTCTGGCGGGGGCCTATGTGGTTGAACGGCCGGAGTATCACCACCGGGAGAGCATGCACTCTATGGTAATAGCGTGAAACCTCTTCCGCGCAGAGCTTGGTGAGCGTATAGAAGTTCATGGGGCTGAGCGGGTGATCTTCCGTGATCGGCATTTTCTCCGGTGACACCGCCCCGTAGACGGTGGCCGAGCTTATGAGAATGATGCGTGCGCGGGGGATGTGTCGGTGACACCCGTCAAGGATGTTGAGGCTCCCCTTCGCATTGATATCGAATGTTGCCTGTGGCGCGTCTTCAGCCGAGGGGACGAATGACGTGGCCGCGAGATGGAAGACCACGTCCGGCGTGAGCCGCTCGAATACCCGGGCCACGCCCCCGGCGCTGACGATATCGCATTCCTCGACCGGCATCCCCCCCGCGACCTTCTCAAGAGCGGCGAGCGAGGCCCCTTGACGCTCGAGGCCCACCACCTCCCAGCCGTTGTCGAGGAGGTGTTCCGCGAGGTGGCCCCCCGCGAAACCCCCGATCCCGGTAATCAGCGCCTTTGTCATGCGATAAAATCCATTCTCAGCGAGGGGGTCGCTACAGTTAAAGATTCAAAGTCTAACAAGTAAAAAGTTATCCACAGCCGTAGCCGATACTTAAGTATCGGCTACGCCTTGACAGTCCGCGCGACTTCCTTCATGTCGGCGTCCACCATCATCTCGATGAGTGCCCTGAAACCCGCCTCCGGTTTCCAGCCGAGGTTCTTTCTCGCCTTCGTGGCGTCGCCCGTGAGGGTGTGCACCTCTGCGGGGCGGAAGAACTGGCGGTCCTGCACCACGTATGTTCGGTAGTCGAGCCCTGCCCGGGAAAAGGCGATCTCGCACATCTCCCGGACGGAGTGCGTCTCCCCGGTGGCGATGACGTAATCATCGGGCGTGTCCTGCTGGAGCATCAGCCACATGGCGCGCACGTAGTCGCCCGCGAAACCCCAGTCCCTCTTTGCGTCGAGGTTCCCCATTCGGAGCTCCTTCTGGAGTCCAGCCTTGATCATTGAGGCTCCGTAAGAAACTTTTCTCGTGACAAACTCGAGGCCGCGGCGAGGGGATTCGTGGTTGAAGAGGATGCCGGAGACGGTGAACATGCCGTAGCTCTCCCGGTAGTTTATCGTGATCCAGTGCCCGTAGACCTTGGCGACGCCATAGGGGCTCCGCGGATGGAAGGGCGTCTTCTCAGTCTGCGGGCTCTCCACCACCTTCCCGAACATCTCGCTGGAGGATGCCTGGTAAAACTTGATCCGTGGGTTGACGATCCTGATTGCCTCGAGGAGCCTCGTCACCCCGAGCGCGGTGACCTCTCCGGTGAGGAGCGGCTGGTTCCATGAGGTCGGAACGAACGACTGTGCACCGAGGTTATACACCTCATCGGGCGCTGCAGCCTCCAGTGCCCTGATGAGTGAGTTCTCGTCAATGAGGTCGCCGGAGACCAGTGTCACGCCCTCTTCCAGGAGGTGATCCACGCGCTCCGTGGTGATCGTGCTGCTCCTCCTCTGGAGGCCGAACACCCGGTAGCCCTTCTCGATCAGCAACTCGGCCAGGTAGGAACCGTCCTGGCCCGTGATCCCGGTTATCAGTGCTTTTTTCATGTGGTTCTCATGCGCTCCTTTCAGCGTGCGTTGGCGCTGTTCCCATCCGCTCCATTATAGTATAACACCCGACTCGCGTTCACCTGGTTTATTCATAAAATGGTACTACCTCAATTATGGTGGGTATGTCTTGTGGTGTCATCCCCGTCCCGGCTTTCGCCGGGATAAACTCCAGCGGGCCTGCCTGCCGGCAGGCAGGGATCCAGCATGAAACTTGGACTCCTGCTCCCCGATCCCCGCTTTCGCGAGGACAAGTTTCTCGAGGACAAGTTTTGCAGGAATGACAAATGTTAAAATGGCACCCCGTAACTGAGGCAGTACATGAAATGAGCGTGGCGCCATTGAAAAATGGATTAACCCGCCACCCGCGCTATGGTATTATACTTTTTTAATAGGGGTGTGCATATGAATGAGCGGTGCGGCTCGGTAGGCATTGTAAAAACCAAATACCTGACGTTCGCCGAGCCGCCGCACGAGCTCGTGCTCGAGTGCGGAGAGAAACTGGGGCCGGTGACGCTCGCCTATGAAACCTACGGCCAGCTCGACAGGCAAAAAGCGAACGCCATCCTCATCATGCACGCGCTCTCGGGCGATGCGCACGCCGCGGGTCGCCACGCGGAGCATGACAGCCGCCCCGGCTGGTGGGATATCATGATCGGCCCCGGGAAGGCGTTCGACACTGATAGGTACTTTGTCATCTGCGCGAACTGCATCGGCGGGTGCATGGGATCAACGGGCCCCTCATCGCTCAATCCCCGGACGGGCAAACCCTACGCCATGGAATTCCCGCTCATCACGATCGCCGATATGGTGAATGCACAGAAGTGGCTCATCGACTCGCTGGGGATCGAGAAGCTGCTCGCGGTGGCGGGGGGGTCGATGGGGGGGATGCAGGTGCTCGAGTGGGCGATCGAATTCCCTGAGCGGATCCGCTCGGCGATACCCATTGCAACGACGAGCCACCTCTCGCCGCAGGGAATCGCATTCAACGAGGTGGGGCGCCAGGCGATCATGTCCGACCCGCACTGGAATCGCGGCAACTACTACGAGGGTCCCCCCCCCAACAGGGGACTCGCGCTCGCCCGCATGATCGGCCACATCACCTACCTGAGCGATGAGTCGATGCACCTGAAATTTGGCAGGAAGCTCCAGGATAGAAAGGGGCTGAGCTACGACTTCCTCACTGACTTCCAGGTTGAGGGCTACCTGCATTACCAGGGCGATGTGTTCACGCAGCGTTTTGATGCGAATTCGTACCTCTACATTACCAAGGCGATCGATTATTTTGACCTCGCGGAGAAGGGGGAGGGGTCGCTCGTCAGGGCATGCGCGCGCGCGAGGGCGGCCTTCCTCATTATCGCGTTCTCTTCGGACTGGCTCTACCCACCCTATCAGAACAAGGAAATCGCCGATGCGCTCCGTGTGAACAACGTGGAGGCGAGTTTCTGCATTCTCGATTCGAGCTATGGGCATGACGCGTTTCTCCTGGAGTCGGAGAAGCAGACGCATCTCATCTCACACTTCCTGAGACACATCTACGAGGAGCACGTGTGCGGGGTCCATGAGCGCGGGGGAGGTGCATCGTGAGTCCGGAGATGAGCGCGCTCCGGCTGAGGCCGGACCTGATGAGGATTTATGAGATCATCCAACCGGGCAGCCGCGTGCTCGACCTCGGAGCGGGGAGCGGCGATTTGCTCAAGGCGCTGGAGAGGCACAAGGGAGTTACGATCCGCGGCGTGGAGATCTCCGCGGAGGGTATCATGGAGTGCATTGCCAAAGGGGTCCCCGTCTACCAGAGTAATCTCGATGAGGGGCTCGCCGACTACGGGGCGCAGTCGTTTGATTACGTGATCCTCGCGCAGACGCTCCAGCAGGTGCACAAACCGAAGCTGATTCTTCAGGAGATTGTCCGGGTGGGGAAGATAGGCGTGGTGAGCATCCCCAATTTTGGCCACTGGCACATCCGGTTCCAGCTCCTGTTGAGAGGGACGATGCCGAAGACGACGTACATTCCCTATAACTGGTACGAAACGCCCAATATCCACCTGCTGAGCATCAGTGATTTCAGGGATCTCTGCGCAGGGCTCGGAATCCGCATACTGAACGAGTGGCCGGTGAGCTTCAAAGAGGGGCCGCTGACTTCTCTCATGGCGCGGTGGCCGAATCTACTCGCCCCGCTGGGGATCTTTGAGATCAGCCGGAAGTAAAAGTCTGAGGGTGCAGCATCACTGTTTCATCACGGAGCCTGCCTGCCGGCGGGCAGGGACATGGAGGGGGCGCGGAGAGAGGATTAACCGCTGATTCCGCGGATTTTAACAGATAGTAAAGGGCGCACCACTGAGGGCACTGAATCCACTGAAATAGTGGAAAATTATTATTCAGTGATTTCAGTGTCTTCAGTGGTTTAACAATAATTCGCGGTTTAAATTTAGCCTGGGAATGGGAGGTAGCCGTGCCGGAGAAAGATTATTTCGAGAGTCAGATTGAGCAGATACTCTGCCCCCTCTCCGATTTCACCCGGGGGGTCTTGGACACGACCTACATGATGCGGAACGATGGCAGCTTCGTGTACGTTGAGGGGTATTACCAGCCCCCGGGGAAGGTGATAGGCAAGATAATTTATTATCCCACGCCCGACGGCACGACGGATATTCATGGCCGACCCTATGAGAGTATGGTGAAGGCCGATCGGGGCGGGCAGACGATCTATATCCCCCACGATGAGCAGATCCGCATGCACTACCGCATCGATCCCTCCCTTGAAGATGAGGACCTCATCATCACCAGGTTTCACATCGGGTTTCCCATGTCGAGTTTCCGAGGGTACTTCAACGATCGCCGGTCGCTCTACTACGCGATGAGCAAGTTTCCGCTCGTGGGCCGAGCGGTGGAGAATACGAGCCGCTTCCTCAACGTGCCGGTGAGCAGGCTCGGGATCACCGGCTCCACCGCGCTCGGCCGCAGGGGAGAGCATTCGGACATCGATCTCGTGATCTTCGGGTCCGTCGAGCAGAACAGAGAAACGGCGAGCCGCATCTGCGACAACATTCATCGCAATCCGGAGAGCAAGGTGATCGAATTCGGGAAATTCTGGCCGCTCAGATTCGTCTATCAGGGGATTGAGATATGCCCTGCCTATGTGTACATGAATCTCGATGAGGCGCCGATCAGAGACTGCACGGTTGAGCTGGTGAGAGACCGCGTGGAGGCATACGGCACGATCTCAGACGACACCCACGCGATCTACATGCCCCCCGTCGTGAGACTCTCCGACGTCTACCTGGACGCCAGGCCGGCGGATGACATCGTCTTCGTGGTGTACGATGGCTCCCTTCGCGGCGAGTTCTATTTGAAGGAACGCCTCCACGTCCGCGGCCGCACCGTCAGAATACGGAAGGGAAGGGAAGAGTTCCTCGCCCTGGTCGCCTTCGACGCGGGCGACATCACGAGAGAGCAATTCGCGAGAGGGGTGCCCCGCCTTCAGGAGCAGCTGCGCCGGGGGAAGAAATAGAAGCGGGAAGACACGCGACGTTAATCACAGATATAAAAACAGCTCAAAGTGCAAGGTGTAAAGTATAAGGCACACTATGTTCTTTTGACTTTCAACTTTACACTTTCAACCGTAGTGATCATCTGTGTTAATCCGTGTGTATCGGTGATACACATTGTGCTATGAGTGGGCGCCGGTGCCCTTGATCTCAGGAGCAGTGCGCGCGTACTCCGCGAGGAGTTCCGAGAGGCGCTGGACATCGGACTTTATGCGCGCGTCGTCGACGCGCGTGAAGCGATAGTCATCGACGAGCAGCTCGCCGCCCGCTATGACGTAGCGCATCTCGCATCCATTTGCCGACCAGATGATGTTCTCCACCACGTTGTCCACCCGTGTCGGCGTGAGGTTGGCCGCGCGCAGGTCCAGAAGGACGAGATCGGCGTCCCTGCCGGGCTCCAGCGAGCCTGCGTTGAGCCGGAGCATCTTCGCCGGCTCAACCGTGATCAACTCCAGCACCTTCTGCGCGGGGAGGAGCGTGGCGTCGGCATGCCTCGCCTTCTGGTACTGAGAGGCGAGGCGGGCGGCGTTGATGATGTTCTGATTGTCGGCGCTGCCGGAACCATCCGTTGAAATCGCCACCGGAATCCCCATCTCCAGCATGCGGATGATCGGCGGCATCCCCGAGCCGAGGATGGTGTTCGCCAGCGGGTTGTGGACCACGCAGGCGCCGGTGTCCCGTATGATCTCGAGGTCGTGGTCGGTGCAGTTGACCTGGTGGGCGAGGAGCGTGTCCCCATCGAGGAATCCTATGCCCTGCGCGTACTCCACTTCCGTCATTCCGTAGGTCTCGACGAACCACCGGGTCGTCCCCGGCTCCTCGGACGAGTGGATGTGGATGAGCGTGCCGTTATCCCGCGCCCATTTCTTGAGCCCGGTGAGCATCTCAGGGCTGTTCGAGAAGAACTGGTCGGGGCCGGGGATGATCCTTATTCTCTCAGTCCCCTCAAATTCTGCCGCATAGCGCTGCAGCCGTTCCACCGCCTCGCGCGGCGTGTCGAGGGCCCGCGGGTCGTAGTGCCGGTCTTGGCTGCCGACTGCGATAATCAGTTGCGTGCCTGCCTCGCGGTTCGCATCGACGAGCTCCTGTACGTGGCGCTTGCTGAAGTTGCAGTGGTGCGTGAGCGCTGATGTAATCCCGTACGAGACATCGTCCAGCCTGGCCTTGCGGTACGCAATAGAATGAGGGGAGCGTGTGAATTCTGCCGCGAGCGCGCGGCCCTTCTCCTCCAGGAACCCCATGCATAGGTTCACCGCGTGGTCCAGCCAGTGAGTGAGCGGCTGGTCCTTCGCGATGCCGATGATCAGGCTCTCATGGTCGTGCCCATGCGCCTTGACGAAGCCGGGGAGGAGGACGCCGTGGTGCTGTGTGATGTCCCCCTCCTGCGCGGCTCCGGGGGCGCCGATCACGAGGAGCTCGCCCCGATGGCGCGCGAGTATGCGCTCCCCAATCTCTTTGCGGTAGGGGCCGGCCTCGACGATCTCCCCGCCGGAGGCGAGGACGTAGCCGTCAGCGATGCGCGTCGCTCTCCCGATCGCATCGCTCATCGGAAGAAGGAAGCGCGCCCGTATCAGTTTGTATGTGGCCTGATTCATTGATGTACCGGTTGGTTGATGGTTGAGCGTTAAGGGTTGAGAAATAGTGCGTGAAACACTGGGTCACTCAACCCGGAACCCTTAACACTTAACTATTCTCGCACAGTTTACAACAATTGCCTTGCCAGATAAAGAGTGAATGCACTATCATGTGGCATTTTCTCCGGGGACAGGGTATATGATCCTGCTTTCTATTGGTTCGCTGCGGTTCTATGGGCTCGACCGGGTGTTCGGGATCGCGCGCGACCTGGGCTTCGATGGGGTCGAGGTCATCGTGGACGATCGTTGGGACACCTCAGATCCCGTGTACCTGAAACGCCTCGCGAGTCGCTACCAGCTCCCCATCGCGAGCATCCATTCTCCGTTCAGTTTCGTCGAGACGCCGGCGTGGGGCAGCGACCCGGTGGAGCGCATGCGGAGATCGCTCGCGCTCGCCGAGGAATGTGCGAGCGAGATCGTCGTCATCCATCTGCCCTTTTTCGCTGAGCGGCGATACGCGCGCTGGGTAGACGAAGAGCTCCCGCGCTGGCAGGAGGAGACCAGCGTCAAGCTCGCCGTGGAGAACATGCCCCACGCCTACAAGATCCTCGGCCGCCTCGGCGTGCTCCTCAATACGGGAATATTCTACGAGGTGAACCGCCGCGCATGGCTCAACAGGCTCCTCCTCCCCCTGAGCACGTGCTGCCATGTCGGCAACGACTGGAACTACCTCCTCCGCTTCAGGTACCTTGTCCTTGACACCACGCACCTCGCCACAGGCGGGCTGGACCCGATCGCGGCCTACGAGAGGGTGAAATCCAAGCTCGCGCTCATCCACGTGTCCAACTTTACCGGCGCGGAGCACCAGCCGCTCGGCACCGGCCAGATGGATATGGAGCGGTTTCTCCGCCATGTCGCGAGGAGCGGCTACCGCGGCCACGTCACGCTTGAATTGATGCCGGACAATTTCCCCGACAGAACGGAATCAACGGCGCGCGAAATCCTCGCCGCGGATCTGGCGCTCTGCCGCTCATGCCTGGAGAGATTGACGTGTGACACAGATTCACACAGATAGACACAGATGAACACAGATTTTTCAGTGTCCTCAGTGTTTTCAGTGGCAAAAAGACAATCATTCAGTTTGAAAGACTTTCTCAAAAAGAAAAGTTTTGCACACTTGTAGTACGGAGGACACGCAGTAGTGTTTGTAGGGGCGCGATCCTTCGACTCCGCTCAGGACAAGTTTTATCGCGCCCGATTATAAGGGAAAAGATGATACAGTAAGCGGGTTCGATAAATCCCTGCCCGGCCGGCAGGCGGGGAACCCCTACAGGACCGGTGAAAGGCAGGGGCAACCAATTATGAGAAAAATCGTGGCGATAGGGAGGGGTGGGGTAGGCAAGACATGTTTCATCGCCGGCATGGCGCGCGTCCTCATGGATCAGGCGCCGCTGCTCTTGATAGATGCCGATCCCGATCAGAGCCTCGCCGAGATGGTCGGCCTGGATATGGAGCGGGAGGGGATAAAGACAATTTCAGACCTCCTCTTCGATATCAGGTCTGGGAGCATTGAGGAGAAGCTGAATGCCTCCAGCCTGGCCGAGAAGGTGGACTATCTCCTGAGTCAGCGAGGCTTGTACGAGGGAGCGCGCTTTGATTTCTTCTCACTCGGCACCAAGTGGACGGAGGGATGCTACTGCCAGCCGAATAACATACTGAAGGGATTGATCGCGAGGATCGAGAAGAATTACCGCTACATCCTGATGGATTCTCCTGCGGGGCTCGAGCATTTGAATCGGAGAATCACGTCTGCGGTTGATGACATATTCGCGCTCATCGGTCCCTCGAAGAAGGCGTTCGACAGCGCGCACAGGGCGAAGAGGGTGATCGAGGAGATCAACATCAGCTACCGGAACTTTTACCTGGTCGCGGGATATGATTTCCCCGCGGACCGCCTGAAGGCGCTCGAGGGTGAGCGCTCCTCCAGGTATGCGGGCAGATTGGAGCGCGACGCAGATGTCGCCAGGTTGTGCCTGGAGGGGCAATCGCTCCTCACACTGGGGGATGACTCGCCCTTCCTGAATTCCATACGCGAGATCATCTGCGCGGCTGGCTACCGCACGGGTGGCTGAATTCCCGCCGGCCTCCCGGATGCCTCGGTGATTTTGACATCCGGGGGCACCTTGAATTTATCAGGCTCTATGGGGACATCGACCTTGAGCTCAACCGCCTCCTGCGTCATGTTGCCGAGCGCCGGGTTCTTTATTTTGAGCGCGAGATTATTCCAGAGCCATGATTTCACGCCCATCAGATCGTAGACCGCGCACTCTTTCCCCAGGACAATTCCCTTCCCGGCGGGTTTCACCGCCTCCCTGCCGGTAAGGCCTTTGGCCAGCTCCTTGCCGAGTTTCTCCATGTCCTTTTTCTGGTCCTCGCTCATTGTCCTCACCATCTCTTCCGCCATCTTGGAGTAGCTCGGAGTCTTTTCGCCGGTCTTTCTCATCAAGTCTATCCTGTAGTGGTAGTTCCCGTCGTCTATCTCAAGCGAGGAGTCCTTTCTTTTCGTCCCCATGACATTCATGGTAGTCTCTCGCTCCGTCCTGGTCTTTGTGCCGTGATCGTCAATGTAGAGCGTCTGCGTGCCCTGCTGGATCGAGCCGCTGATCCTGTATGTGATGATCGCGCTCTTGAACGGATAGGCCCTTGAGTTATCAATGGCCATAGCCGCAGCCACGATTGCCATTATGAGCACGGTTGCGGTTAAGAAGAGCGAATCTCTTTCCATCGGTGACCTCCTTGTGTCTGACTGTTATCGTAGTGCACAGTAGATTATGCCGCACAAAATAGGAAGGCAATATATCGCGCGCGCCATTGATGGCGGGGGTTATGCTAAATCATAGTGACTGGACGGTCAAGAGGCAAACGTCCTGGACTACCCCCAATTCTTGAGAAAATGTTAATTTTCGCCACGGAGCCACAGAGAGCATGGAGAACCCACGGAGAATTAACTGCTGCAATAATTTGCTTTCCAGAGTGTTATGTAATCTCCGTGTCCTCTGTGATAAAACATCAAAGCTGCTTTTCTGAAAAATAGGGATAGTCCAGAGGACCCTAAATAGCGGATAAGCAAAGTGGCATAACGCAAAAAAGGTCTCCTTTCCTAGTGTTTACAAGGTATAATCAACATTCTACGCTCTTGGACCGATGCCGACGCCCACGCCGACCCCGACACCCGTCATAGTATATTCGGCATCGGAGGATTTCAGTTCCACGCAGGGATACCGGCAATGGTACTACCAGAAGTACCAGGGAGAGGAATACAGCGATCTGGTGTGGAATGAGGCGGACGGGCGCTGGCAAACGGCTATATCGGGGTGGGCTCCGCCGGCGATATGGGGTAGTGGGAGTCATCCATCTTCTACAGCGGAGGCCGCACGGAAGTGGGTGGCGCCCGTCTGGGGAAAGTTAACGATCGCGGTGAATGCGAGGAAGGCAGATGTGGGAGGAGATGGGGTTGTGGTGAGGATCATCAAGAACGGCGCCACGCTCTGGCAGAATACGATCGCCGGCGATGATACTACCGGTTTCCATTTCCTCTTGAGCGATGTGCCGGTCAATAAATATGACGCGATATATTTCCGGGTTGCGAACAACGGAAACGATCTATATGACTCGACCTATTTCGATCCGACGATAACCTACACTTCGGTTGATTCTGATAACGACGGGCTGAGCGACACCGAGGAAATATACACATATCACACGGATTATCTCAATGCCGACACGGATGGCGACGGTCTGAAGGATGGCGAGGAAGTGAGGGTTTATAATACGGATCCTCTGGATGGCGATACTGACAATGACGGCTATGGTGACGGGTATGAGGCGAATCTCGGGAGGGATCCGCTCGATCCGGATTCTCACCCCGGTGAAACCAGCCTGTTGGTGATCAATGAGATTCTCTATGATTATCCCGGTGCGGATGATGGGCATGAATTTGTGGAGTTGTATAACAATCAGGACGCCGCGGTTGATCTGTCGGGATACAAGATTCAGGCCTCGGTTGCTGGGCAGTTCCATACCAGCGCGGTGATCCCCGCCGGCAGAACAATTTCTCCCCATTCCTACTTTCTCATCGGCGAGTCAGAGGTACGGGACGTCAATGGGAATCTCTCCGATCTCGTCGTGACTCTCGAATTGCAGAACGGCGATGACAACGACCCGGATGACCACACAGACACCGGGCTGAGCGACACGGACGGCGTGAGGCTGGTCAGGCCTGATAGATATGTGTTGGATACAGTACTCTATGACAACCCCAATACCTCTCTTTATGGGGATGACAGCATCCCCGGTCAGACGTATGAGCTCAATCCGGATGTGAATCCCGGTCAGAGCTTGAGCAGAAAATCAGCCGGTCTTGATACCAATAGAGCTACAGACTTCGAGGTGCTCAATACGCCCAGTCCGACGGGTTCGATATCGCCTGATACGGATAATGACGGATTGACCAATGTAGAGGAGAGTTATTATGGCACAAGCCCGACTGATCCCGACAGCGATGATGACGGGTACGTTGACGGGAGCGAGGTTGGAACCGGGACCGATCCTCTCAATGCCAGTGACTTCCCCAAGATAGTGATCAATGAAGTTTACTATGATCCTGCCGGTGCGGACGATGTGCTGAAGCAGGAGTTCATAGAGTTATTCAATCCTGGGGATAACGCTGTTGATATAAGCGCGCTCAGGATCGAGCATGGGGGAACCTCATTTGGGTATGGGCATGCGGACCTCCCGCAGGGGGCGGTGATCCCTGCCCGCTCATACTTTTTGATCGGTGAAGCCAATGTCCAAAGTGTATTTGGAGTGGCGCCGGATCTGGTTGTATCCCTACAGATGCAGAACGGAGACCAGAACGATCCTGCAGTTCCGTACTTTGGAAAAACCAGCCCGACAGACGGCGTGAGGCTGGTTGGCTATGGTGGAAAATTATTGGATACGGTGCTTTATGACGAACCTAACACAAACAATCTCCCCGGTGACGCCAACAATCCAGCCGGCACAGATGAGATTTGCAGTGATGTCCAGCCGGGCCACAGTCTAAGCCGCGTGGTTCCAGGGGCGGATACCAATAATAAGGTGGATTGGGTGGAACTCGGCGCGCCTGGTCCCCAGAATTCCACAGCGCCATAACTCAGTGTAACCTATCCGAATGGGGGAGAGACATTGACAAGGGTGTCAGCAGTGATGGTCAGGTGGGAGACGAGGGGGCCTGTTGGAGCAACTGTCAATGGGGCTCCTCAGAAGGGGAGTGTCTATACCTTGCGGCACAGGTGACCCTAATGTTTCATCATAATCAAGCTGCGGTCATGCAATTCAGAGCTTCAGAAATGTCAATCGAGGTGATACGGGCGCCAGGGTTTTTACTGGCAATGATGACGGTGTGAGCACCAATCCCGCATCCCGCTTCCAGAACATGGCTCCCCTCAGGGAATGCAGTGTCAGAGTGCAGTAGATTAACAAGTGTCGATGCCTGATCTTGCAGACGAATACTTTCCCTCTGGTCATAACCATGCACATATGCTTTGCTCATTCTAATCCCCTATTTAAGCGAGCGATAGTCCTGGAGTTACTATGTTAATTATACGATATACGCCAGACTGCTTGATCCACAACTTCACTTAGTGCAGATCAGGGAGTTTCAATCCCCCCTTATAAAGAACCGATTATACCTCGTAGGTGTAACTGGTGTGGCTTTTTCTGCAATCTCCTGTCAGTACACCGAAATCTGCACTGAGATCCCATTGTCTTTGAGGAAGGCGAGGATGGTCTCCGCGTGAATCCCTTTGCCGACGTTGAGAAACTGGTTTTCCTCAATCTCTGCATTTCCTCTTTTGATCTTCGGGCTGAAGCCAAGGGGGAGATGTCTCGTTGTGCTCTGGATGCCCCATACTGTACCGTGAGAATCGAATATGGCACCCCCGCTCTGCCCCCTAAGACCGGGCGAGGAGGTCTCAATGAACTTGATGTCGTGCTTCCCATCTTTGGTCTTCCCGGCAAGGAGGTTGCGCGTGAAGATTCCTTCTATCGGGAAGTAGGGGGGCGGCAGACAGGCAGGATCAACAACGAATGAGTTCTTCTTGGCGTCAAAGGTTGTCTTGATCTCGTGAAAGGGAAACCCGAGTCTGCACAAGCTCGTGCCTTGGTCGAAGTTCCGCGTGGGATCCTTGAACATGGGGTAGTTAGAAACCCAGGCGGGATCGAACGGCTCAATTCGACCAACGATGAGATCCGCTTCCGGAAGGGGGCGAACGTCATTCAGAAACGTGCTGTTCCAACACCCCCACCAGAATGAACTGTTCGTGATCCACTTTGGGTTCGGGCTGAGCGCCGTCTTCTTCGCGTCCTTCTCCTTTGGGGTCAGACTGTCGTCCGCATCGATCTCAGCATTACGTTTCTTGAAGCCTTCGATTTCCCGGGCATGTGCCTGGGCCGCATGGTGGGATTGCAGGAGATGGGCGACGGTAACGATCCAGCCTTCGTGATTGACTACAACAAAGGCGCCACATCCGCTTGAGACCGAGCCGTCATAGAATCGTGTAGAGATGATGAGAGGTCGCGTGAACCGTCGAGCAAGACCGCAGGCATTAGCAAACATGATTTCATTCTCCTTATGCCTTGGCCATTATACTTTCGTCGAAAACCTGTGACAAGCGCGGTTTATAGCCGCGATTTATAGCCTCTGATTATGAAGGTTCTGACTTAAGGAATCCCGGGAGTGTTGTGCGCAAAAAGGGAGCCCGATGGCTAACTATCAGGGCCCAAAACTGCTAGCGAGGGCTTTTCAGCTCAGCGGGATAGTGCTTTAGTGCAATCACGGCGCTCCTCAAGGCTTGAGCGGCAGCATCGCATTCGTCAGCGCTGGGTGCTGGCGCGGCGCGGTCACGCAGCTCATTGAATGAGAGAGGATCGCCGAAACGAACGCGAACCGATACGGGCCTCGGGAACCATGTGCCCGGTCCCCATGCGCGGTGCGCGCCGCTGATGTACGCGGGGACGATCACTGCACCCGATTCCCTGGCGAGAATTGCGACGCCTTTCTTGAATTCCTGCACATCCCCGCTGATGCTCCGGGCGCCTTCGGGAAATACGCAGAGCACTTTTCCATTATCGAGGACATAATGAGAAGCCTGCAACGTTTCTATGATATTGCGCGCCGCATCCACCGGAATAATTCTCAACGCCCTCAGCATGTGTTTGAGTATCGGCACCTCAAAGTAGTTGTGAAGCCCGAGAAAGAAAATGCGGAACTTATGAGACAGCGGCAGCGCGCAGAAGACGATAAAACCATCGAGGTAGCTCGTGTGGTTGGGACAGATGATGAAGCCGCCTTTGGGGAAATGCTCCCGACCCGTGACCCGGAGCCTAAAATAAAGTTTTAGAGCCAACCAGAATACCAGCGCCCCCGAGAATGTCAGCAGGCTTGAAAACACACCGCCCCTGATGTGTATTTTATCCCTCAACTCAAGGGGATGTCCCGCCTTCAAGATCTCCCTCCATGATCTCTCCTCCCAGGCTTCGTCGGATATCCCTTTTGGGGCCGTGCGCTCAACAGAGGAGATCAGCTCTCCCACCGTAAGCGCGCGCAGGAATCCCTCTTCTTCCAGGGTGATCGCGCCTTCCTTCTCGATAGCGCCCATGAGCGAGACGCGGCCGAGCGAATCAATGCCCAGGTCAAGCTCGAGCTGGTCGGAGAGGGAGATATGTTCCCTGCCTGTTTCCCGCTGCAATATCTTTCGAACCATTTCGCCCATTATGGAGAGCGGTTCTTCAGGGCGCGCCACGCGGGCACCCGCGATTTTTCTCTTCAGCTCTTCCCTGTAGATGCCGATAACTTCCTGGCGCTTCACCTTGCCCAGGCGCGTCTTGGGGAGCCCGTCAACGAGCACGAAATCCTTGAGCCGCTTGTATGGGGGGAGGTGTTCCCCGGCGTATTCGAGATCCCATTTCACATGGTCGCGTATATTTGCCTCACCGATTTTTCTAAAATAATCGAGGTCGGGGACTACCGCACCCACCAGTATTTCTCCACGCTCATCAATGAATACGCATAGCTCCTTTATTGAGCGCACGGTTCCGTAGTGCGCCTCCACCTCTTCAGCGGATACTTTTTTGCCCGAGGAGAGAACAATGAGCTCCTTGATCCTCCCTTCAATGAAGAGAAAACCTTGACTGTCGAACCGGCCAAGATCGCCGCTGTGAAACCATCCGTCTTCGAGAGCCTCGCGTGTTGCCGCCTCATCCTGAAAATATCCCTGCATCACATTGTCGCCTTTGATCAGGACCTCTCCGATGCCCTTCTCATCCGGGTTGAGGATGCGTATCGAAACGCCGGGGATCGCTTGCCCCACCGAGCCGAGGCATTCCTTCCCGGGGTGGTTCATTGTTGCGACCGGAGCAGTTTCCGTCAAGCCGTAGCCCTCGAGCACAGGGAACCCCCAGGTGAAGAAATCGCGCGCGATCCGCGCATCCAAGTGCGCCCCCCCGCAGACGAAGTAACGGAACCCCTTTCCGGTCACTGCCCTCAATTTCCGGAGGAGAGGCCCCTCAGGATTGACGCCGGCAATACGTTTGATGCGCCATCCGCATCCCAACGTGAGGCGGAGGAGGCATCTGACCGGCCTGGGCATTTGTCTCAAACGGTCGGTAATGGCTTTATGAAGAAGCTGGAGAACCTGCGGTGTAACTGCAAATATGGTCACTGACTGCTCGTTGAGACAATGCAAGATCGTTTCCACCTTGAGGGTGGCGACATAGGTGATCCTGGCTCTGGAGAAGAGAGGAGCGATAAGGGTAATCATAAAGGGGAATACATGGTGGAGCGGCAGGATGGAGAGGAAGTTGTCGCCCGGCTGGATGTAGTTGAGCTGCGCGAGGCTGTCAAAGTTTGATAGAAAATTCTTATGCGTGAGCATTACCCCTTTGGGGGGACCCGTGGTGCCTGAGGTGAAGATGATCGACGCAATGTCGTGCGGCGTCGCAGATGGCAGGTCAATCTCCTCATCATCAGAGGAAAGGATCGACGAGAGCGTGACCGCCTTTTCATCCACGGCGTGTTGCGCGCCGACGAGAATGAGCGCCTCAAGGAATTGGAGGCTGCCGATATGCTCGAGCGATATTTTCTCAGACGCGCAGAGCACCCGGCTCATGGTGCGGCTCAGCAGCTCTCTCATTTCATCCGATCCTGCCTGTGCGTCTATGGGCACCGCAATTGCCCCGGAGAGGAGGATCCCGAAATAGCAGATCGACCACTCAGGGAGATTCTCCATGGCAAGGGCGACCCGGTCCCCCTTCCTGATCCCCTGGCGGCAGAGCCAGCGTGCCACTTTTTGCGCGGAGTGGTAGAGCTGTCCGTACATCCAGTTGCTCACGGAGTCGCCGTCGCGCATGAGCATCGCGACAGCCTCGGGAGACTCTAGTGCGATGCGCGAGAATTTTGAGGTGAGGGTCTCGGCCATGGACCCATTATAGCACAGGTGCGAACCAGCGATCCGCGGCTGGGTGCTACGGCTTTCTCTTCAACACCCTCCCCGCTCGTCCGCCGGTCGGAACTCCCCTTACCATCGCCGGCACGCCGTTGATCATGACATACTCAATCCTCTGGGAGTATTGGAACCAATCCTGTGGAGTGGAGATGTCCCTGATCTTGTGAGGATCGAAGATAGTGATGTCGGCATAATAGCCCGGAACGAGACGGCTCTTTTTCGATTGCGGTGATCACGTCCACATACCAATCATAATGACAGATGACGTGCTCGCTGAATGCGAGGTGCGATCCTTGAAATCAGCGCGAAGTTTTTGTAAAATACATAGATAAATCCTTTGAGGGCTGTGCACTCATAATGCGGGCCAGTTCAACTGCTGCATTTTGTAATAATCGATTAAGCAATTGCCTCAAAGCGAATCATGCAATTGGGTGCAGATAAACGATCATGCGGGGGAGTTCCAATTCAGTTGTGACATAATAGCCTCATTCACAGAAGGTTAGATTAACAAATGTTTTACTGTGAGCATTGCCTCGCCGTGGCATGCATTTTGCTTGTTTATTGGCTGGACATAATGCAGAAAGGCGGTGTGATATGAAAAGATTGTTGTTGTCGGCATTCGTGTGCGCGGTTATCTGTGCTGCAGGCGCGGTGGTGGCGGAGCATCACGGGGGCGGGCCTTATCATAGCCGGCATGGATACCGGGGAGGCTACTATCATGGTTATCACCCGTATTACTATAGGTATCCTCGCTATAGGCCATATTACTATGCGCCTTATTATTATCCGAACTATTATCCGCAGCCGTATTACTATCCCTACACATATTCCTATCCTGCTCCTTACTATAGCCAGGAGAGTTACCCGGTGTACGATACGGATACCTATGCTGTCCCGTCAGGCGATTGATGATTGCTTGCGTGTGACTGGGCAGCGCTCGCAGGATGTGCTACGGTGCCAACTGAGGTGATTGTGAAACGTCCCGTCATCATGGCATTCCTCGTTCTGATGTCCTGCGCCTTCGCCGGAGAAAAAGAATCCACCTACGCTGGTCAAAAATCCCATGATAAATCACGCGAGCCGTACTGGTATTCTTCCGAAACCGCCCCATGGTACGATTCATACGGACGTCTCCAGCATGGTTACGAGGACGCACCGATGAAGAACTATCCCGCGGGGAAGGAACCGTATTACTACCAGAGCGAAAGTGCGCCTTGGTACGACTCCTATGGTAGGCTCAGGCAGGGCCCACAGGCTACGGATACAAAAACTTATTCACCGGGGAAAGAATCGTACTACCACTACAGCGATTCCACCCCCTGGTACGATTCCTACGGAAGGCTGCGCTATGGCCCCAAGGGCATTCCGGCCGACGAGTATCACAAAAGCCAGTGAAATCCAGAAGGAGGGTTTAATCAATGAGTAAGAAAAAGAACAATCATATGCCGCCCAAAAAACCCAAGCCGGATCCGCCCACAGATGAGAAGTGCTCCGTCCCTCCCGACATGGATGGTAAGAGCAAGCCGGTGGACCCCAAGCCACCCGAAGAGAATGAGGAGGGCGATGTGGGGACCTCCAGCCCCCCTGACAGCGAGTTCTTTCCTGAAATAGACCATGGGGAGGACGAGTTAACCAAATTTCTCATATCGATAGGTTGGCTATAGCTTAATAGCGCGGGGCATTGCCAACCAATTCGCTTATTTTCACTCTTGAAAAACATCAGGTAGAGTAGGGAACAGGATTGATCTGATTTAGGTTCAGCTTGTCTGTATCCGCCGTTTCTCCCGCCTTGGCGGGATGCCCGTATAGCTTTCCCGTTTCAGTTTTCCTGCTCCCCCTCATCATCCCGCTTAGCGGGACAGTTTTCTCCCGCCATGGCGGGACGTTCCGAGCACCTTCGTCCTGAGGCATTCGCTATCGCCTTCCAGGGAGGCTCTTGCTTGGCCTTCAGGTATAGCTTCGGCTGTAAGCTTCTGATACTTTCAGGAGTTTTTAGCCTTATCGGCAATCTTCACTCTTGGCTTACGTGGAAAGCATGGTGCAAGTCGTGCCCCTTCCCGCAGCCGCACCTGCCGGCATTCGGAGCAAGTTTTGCTGTCTTGCTCCTCTGGCGGTACTAGGAGCACTTCCGACTCCCTTTTAGACCTGGGGGAATTTCGGCTCAGCCTTATATCCACCGGTTGATCCCAGCTCGATCATCTAACGGGGTCTCCCGCACTTCACCATTCGCCCCTTCCTGCGTGTCGCTCCTGCTACTCCGGGGGATCTATCGGCTCCGGCCTGTTCATGTGGAACCGCAAGCGGCGGCCTTCTCCCTTTGACCACGGGATCGGCATCCCCTACCAAAATTTCGGAGCTACCTATGGATTTACTTTCGTTACAACCTGTCTCGTCACCGGGATTGCCAGGGTGTCAGAGAACCGGCGCTTTGGGTTACCCCTCACTCCTCTCTCAAGCTACCGGGGTGCACAGGCAATTTCCCGGACGGGACTTCAACCCGTTGGCCGAATGACTATTGCGGCATACGGTTCGGACCACGATATCTTCTTGAGTGAGCGTGAATTAGGTAGATTTCAGGCCTTAAAATAGGCTTTAGACACGATTTTTGGGCCTGGAAATCGCCTGTAAGAAATGAAGAATCAGAGTCTATACCATGACTATTGACTGGAGAACCTGAGGAGCACCGGCGCGGATGCGCAACACGTCGTGCGTTCGCCCCCTGCCTCGTCCCGCAGTTAGCGGGATCGCCGCTCAATTCCGTTGTTAGTCGCGGAAAAACGGGATTGAGATGGGAGGCGGAATACGGTAGAATCAGAACATGGAAATCGAATTTGATTGGGATGCTAACAAAGAGAAGCGAAACATCCATAAACACGGTGTCTCATTTCACGAGGCGGCAACGGTATTTGGGGATTCGTTGTCGTGGACATTCCCCCGATCCGGATCACTCGCCAGGCGAGCACCGGTTCCTGACTGTTGGTATGTCATCGCAGGGCAAGATATTGATTGTGTCGTACATTGATCGTGGCAAGAAGACCAGACTGATCAGCGCACGCAAAACAACAAGACGTGAGAGACAATATTATGAAGAAGGTAAATAAATCCCTTCAGAGAGACGAATTGCGCCCGGAATACGATCTTTCAGGGCTGAAGGGGGGCATCCGTGGGAAATACGCCAAGCGCTATCGCGCAGGGACGAATCTCGTACGACTTGAACGCGATGTCGCACGGGTTTTCACGGACGATGTTTCAGTCAACAAGGCCCTTTGTTCCCTGATCAGAGTGGCTGAGGCACAGGTTCCTTACACTCATTAGTCGAGGGTGATGGACTAGCCATTCGAGCGGACGACCCCTCCATTCGTCTAGGGGCTGCCGCCTTGCCGGCGCGGATGCGCGAACGAGGCCAGCGCAAACGCTGGAGCCTTGCCGCTGATCCGGGCTGTTCAGCGCGACCGCAGGGGGTTGCGCTGAACGGGGCTCGCGGCGAAAAGATGAGGGACAACGGGAAAAGGAGGTGCGCAATGGGAGACAAAGGCAGGAAGGATAAGGACAAGGGTCGGAAACAGAAGATAAACAAACAGGAACAAAAGGCAAAAAGGGAGCTGGAGAAGCAACAGAGAAAAACCCCTTGACAGAAAGCATGGCGCGGTGTGCGCCTCACCCATACTGTCAACATCGTCGGGTGGCGCGGGGTCAAATCTTTATCCTTGACAATCGGGCTTTTCCGGCGCGGATGCGCGAACGCTTTCGCTCCGTACCGCGTCCCGCTCTTGCCTACCGGCAGGCAGACAGCGGGATTGCCGCTCAATTCCGGCGTTAGTTGGTATAAATACATATGTCACAACTATCCATCCATGCAGTCACGGGCGCCTTCGGATACTCTGGAAAATACATGGCTCAGCGACTTTTAGGCAAAGGACATAAAGTTATAACGCTCACCAACTCTCGATGCCGCAAAAACCCTTTTGGCCCAAAAATACAGGCATACCCCTTTAATTTCAATGATCCAGATGCACTTAGAGCTTATCCGTAAATAAATAGTTGCACTGATTGGGGCATAATGATAACCTTCCTGCATGAACATTACATATTCGTGGGAAGTGTCGGACGCGCTCTGGGAAAAAGCTGAGCCATTGATTCCGCGGCGGAAGCGAGAGAAGGGGCGGAAATATAAAAGGCGTCCGGGAGGAGGACGCAAGCCGCTGGATTCGCGGAAGATATTTGCGGGGATCGTGTATGTATTGCGCACGGGATGCCAGTGGAAGGCGTTACCCAAAGAGCGGTTTGGTAGCGCAAGCTCAGTGCACAAATACTTCTTGGAATGGAAGAAGCAGGGGGTTTTCGTTCGGCTGTGGCGCAAAGGACTGGCGGAATACGATGAAATGGAGGGCATAGCCTGGGCTTGGCAAAGCATAGACGGAGGCATGGTCAAAGCGCCTCTGGCGAAAGAAGCCGTCGGGCCAAACCC
>JAPLCX010000037.1 GCA_026392035.1 Candidatus Auribacterota bacterium
CTGTAGTTTTGCACTTTTATAAGACAGAACTCGCTTGAGCCGTTATTCAAAAACGGCTACAGGAACACTTTTATAATGCATCAGCAGGCCAAGAAGCCTGCATTTTGCGCCGAAACGCTATGCGGCAAGTTTCGCGAGCGCTAAAAGCTGCTTGATTTTTCGAGACTTACGGGCCTTGCCCATAAAGATGCTCAAAATTGATCTTTGAATGCTCTTGGCTCTGAGCTGCTCCTGCATGTCGAGCACCGAGAGGTAGCGCTTGTGCGGGTACCAGGGCACGGCATCCCACAGCTCCGGCTGTCGTTGTGACGATTCTCTCAGACTCCACAATGTCAGCAAACTCAAGGCCGCGCACGTCAGGTTTGCCGAGCGAGAGACCGCCGTTTCTCTTCTGCACTGGTAGTCGCCGAAGCCGAGGTGCTCTTTCATGTCCTTGAACGCCGTCTCCACCGCCCACCGGGCGGCGACAAGGTGAAGGATGAATGCAATGGAGCGGTTGAGGTCAGTGCAGAAGAAATAGCGGGGCCTCTTCGCTCGGGGCCAGTGGACGATGAGCACCTTGATGAGACCATCTGCCGGTTTCCAGACCGCGGTAAACGCGTGAACCCTGATGTCACGCATACGTCCGTAGAGTTTCAGGCGACAGGTGGTGTACGTGACCGACTGGGCGATCTTGGAGAGTTTCTGTAGTCGCGGCCCGTACTTGCGGGGACGCCCCCGCCGGGTCTTCCGAGTCTTCGCCGGGAGCTCATAGAGTGCGGCGTCGCTTCTCAGACGTCCGATGAGAGTGGAGCCTAAAAGCTTAACACATCCCAGCATGAGACGCCGCACGTAGCCGCCGTCGACGACGAGTATCATGCTTCGCTGCAGAGAGTTGCAGATATGGGTGATCATCTGGACGGCTATTTCAATACGGCTGCGGTGTGTGCGGTCGGCGGGAAGACTCTTGCGCGGGACATAGAGCTTCGTCCACAGAGGAAAACAGAGCCATTTTGAAAATAAACTACTCCGGTAAAGAAAACCAAGAGTAACCCAGTTGTGGCCGAAGATGTATTTGGGCTGATCGCCCTTTGCGGTGTGATTGAAATGCAGTCCGCGACCGAAAATCTTCGGGCCGGTTTTCCGGACGTTGGTATCGTCAATGGCGAAGATCAGCGGCACATGTGCAGGGAGATAGTGAAGGATCAACGAGAGGATGGAACGCGCGAGCTGTTCCACGTCCCAGACATACCGACTCACGAACCTGTGGACGTTACTGAACGAGCGGATGAGCCCACTGAGGCGCACCGCCGTGGTCACGGTACGCTTTGATCTACTCAACAATGTGCTCGTCAGCATGCTTTTGAAATGCTCGTAGCTGGGAGCGGTGAACACTTCAGAAATGGGATCGATCATCTTGACAAATGACTCCGCGAGGTGCCATAGTATCACCGGTTCTTACTCCTTTTGTTTGTGGTGCACCTCCAACGCTATTGAAAGTGTGCCACAACTGAGGGCGTAAGAACCATTTTTTATTGACACCTCGTATGCTAAATTTCTGCAAAACTACAGTTGTTTATGTATGTTTTGTGACATGCAAGACACTGGAATCTTTGTTTATGGTTCGAAGTCTTGCCATACTTTTGAACATGTGAACAGTCACAATGAACGCACCGTTTTTTTTGACATGATAAATCTCCTTTCTTAAACCGGTTTAAGAAAGGAAAGTATATAAAATACCCAATTATTTATCTAACAAAGGGTTATGCAATATTTACCAACACGAAAACCAACAATCTATGAGTATTTCACCCATTGCGAGGAGTCCCGGCGAGCTGGGAAAGCAATCTATTGTATTACAATGAATTGAGAGTGCTTCGTCCCGCTCAGCGGGACTCGCAATGACAAATTAATTCAAGGCAATTCCGAGACACGACACTAGCAGCTTAAACGGATCAAACCTCCTGATGGCTGGCTGACCGGTTCAGCCTTTGCCGCACGCAGCCTTTATTGCCCTTTCCAACTCCTCAGGCTCGTCGGAGCCGATGCCGTAGCGCCTGCCGTTCTTCATTCCGAGCTCGACTGCGGCGAGGCCGGAAACGCGGAACAGCCAGCCGCAGGGCATCCATCTCAAGCCCCAGCCGAAGTACCAGGGATAGCGCACCATTCGGCAGGAGTCTATTGCTGAGAGCGGTATTGTCTTCCTGATGAGGCCGTGACCGTACCGAACTTTCAGGGCATCATCGCCGATTTCCACGGTGAGGCTGTACATGAGAGCGAGGGCGATGGCAAGGATGAGGCATACGATCAGGGCAACTGTGTTGTATCCCAATAATGCCATGAGCAGGACGATGATTGCGATTCCTGCGCCCAGCACGAATCGCAATAGATACCCGGGCTGCGCGTGGCGATACACTATACTCGTTATATCATCACCTCCCTACTTGGTTACCTCATTACGCTGATTAGCCTGCAACTAGAAACTAATGACTAGCGACTGCTTTTTTACATGTCCAAAACGCAGCGGACCGTCCACCACCCGCCCTTCTGCTCGACCTTTAGCCCCTGATAGGATGCCGCTTTGACCTCGTGGCCGAGTCCCGCGCCTACCCGTTCCGGTTTCACGCCGCTCGCCGCCGCCGTGAGCGCGTAGCCGCCGTGAGTCGCCCGGGTGATCCCGTGCACACGGCAGTCGATAAAGATGAGAGTGTGGAGGCCCTGCTGGGCCAGCAGCTCGTTGAGGAACTCCACGAGGAGTTCCTCATGCGTGGCCGCTCTTGCTTCAATCTCGATGGATTTTTCCGGTGCGGCAGCCCTCGCATTGACCATCAGGCCGATCATGGCCCTGGCGGCCTCAGCGAAGGCCTCTTCCAGTGTCGGCCCGGTCGCCTCTATCGCCGCGTCGCCAATGTGCTCGAGATATCTGTATGACATATAAACCCTAAATCCTAAACTCTAAATAAATCCGTAATTCCAAACAAATCCAAAACTCAAAATGGTGGAAATAATATTTTGCATTTTTGGAATTTGTGTTTTGAGTTTGTTTAGGGTTTAGAGTTTGGTGTTTCGAGTTTCACGTTGGTACGAGCCCCGGTGGAGCTCCTCCAATCAAACGAGCGTCGGTGGATGTCGCAGGGGCCGTGTTCGTGGAGGGCGTGGATATGCTCGGCGGTGCCGTATCCCTTGTGGCGCGCAAAACCGTACTGGGGGTATTGTCTGTCGTAGAGGAGCATGAGGTTGTCACGGTACACCTTCGCCACGATGGATGCGGCGGCGATGGAGAATATCTTCCCATCGCCTCCCGCGATCGCCTCCTGGGGGATGCCGATTCCCGGTATCGTCCTTGCGTCAACCAGCACGTGCTGGACCTTCATCTTCAGATCGAGGATGGCGAGCCGCATCGCCTCGAGCGTCGCCCTGTAGATGTTGATCCGGTCTATCTCTCCCACGTCAACCAACCCGATCCCCACGCTGAGCGCTTCTCTCCTGATCGCTCCATCCAACTGTACCCTGCGGTCGTGACTGAGTTCCTTGGAATCCCTGATGCCTTCGAGGAAGGTGCGGCGAGGAAAGACCACGGCCGCCGCGACCACCGGCCCGGCGAATGGTCCGACTCCGACCTCATCCACGCCGGCGATGTAGCTCACCCCCCGCTCCCACAGTGATTGCTCATGGGCGAGCAGCGCGGCGAGGCGGCTCCTCTCGCGCTCGCGCTTTGCGGTTCGCTTTTTCAAGACAGAGGCAATCCGCCGCACCCCCGCGCGAGGATCGGTTTCGAGGAGGGCGATCTCACCGCTGGCGGGCGTCTCCCCTCCGCGGAGAAACCGGATCTCGATTTCCCTCACCGTAAGCTGTAGCTGGTCTCTCATAATCCTGCAGTTCCAGATGCTCCGTGCTGACCTCACGCCCCGAATTTGGTCAGCTTCCGCGCGTGCGCGAGCAGAATCGGCATGAGGTCGGTCGATGGCCTCAAGCCCAGTGCGCCGGACGCGCAACTCTTTTCCGTTAAGCGCGCCCCGCTGCTCACGCGGCAGTAGGGAGAATGCAGGAGGAGCGGCACGGGGTGCCAGCTGTGCATCGCGAGGGCGCACGGTGTCGAGTGGTCGGCGGTGATGGCGAGGACATCAGGTTTGAGTGTGAGCAGTTCGGGAACGATGCCGTCCAGCTCCTCGATCGCCTCCACCTTCGCCGGGAAGTTGCCGTCCTCTCCCTTGGTGTCGGTCTTCTTGTAGTGCAGGTAGAAGAAATCATAACCGGCGAAGTTGTCGGCGAGCATCCTGAGATCCTCAGCGGTGCTCCCCGTGTGCGGGGCGACCGTCATCCCCACGAGACGTGCGAGGCCGCGGTACATCGGGTACTGCGCCACGGCGAACGCATTCACGCCGTATCTCTCCGCCATCGTCGGGAGGGGTTCATATTTGGCGAAGCCGCGAAGGAGCACCATGTTTCCCCGTTTCTCTCCGTTGAGGATTGCGGCGGCCTGGGTGATGAGGTTATTAAACAGCGCTGCCGTTTTTTCGGCCTCTTTGGTAAACGCGCGCGCGAGGAGGGCGGGCACTCCGAGTTCTTGCGGATCCGTGTCGTGGATATCGCCCGAGAGCCCGTCGCCGCGGAGCACGATGAGCCCCCGGTACTCCTTCACGGTTTCGATGAAGACATCAACGCCCTTTAGCGGCCTGATCCCCTCGCGCAGCTTCTTCACGAGGCGCTGGTTCTCTTCGGTGCTGAGGCGGCCCGCCCGGCGGTCCACGAGCTTCCCGTTATTGTCCACCGTGGCGAAATTGAAGCGCGCGGCGACATCCCTACCGGTAAGGCGGAAATCAATTCCCAATCCTTCGAGCACGCCCCGGCCGATATTGTATTTGATGGGATCGTAGCCGAAGAGCGCGAGGTGCGCCGGCCCGCTGCCCGGCGTGATTCCGGGCCCCACGGGCTCCAGGAGGCCGCACGAGGATATGCGTGCGAGGGCGTCCAGGTTGGGTGTGCGCGCCGCCTCGAGCTCCGTCGGCCCGCCCGGCTCCATCGGCAGCCCGCCGAGGCCGTCGGCGACGACCAGCAGTATTTTGCGCGCGCTTTTTTCCTGCAGTCCCTTTATCACTTCTATCAGTTCCTCGCCCATTCGCATTCTCCTTGCGGAAGTGTATGTTGAATTCTAACATATTCTTTCTTAAACCGTAAACATGTTCTGTGATTAGGTGACACAACATGTGGCGGCTCTTGCCAAATCCGCACAATATATCTGTAGCCGACACTTAAGTGTCGGCTACAGGGTATTGGGGATTTACAAGCGCTTCACTGAGCGGTTACCGGGAAAAGGATATAGTGCTTGCATCAAAATACCGATTTTTTTATACTACCGCTCCATACGGATATGCCGCGTGCGGAAGGGCTAGGGATGAAAGAGGTAACAATGCTTAGAAAGATTGTGGGTGAGGAAGATTTCAAGAAGCTCGCGAAGATTGATAACCCGCCCCTCCATGAATTCCTCGCCTGGTGCGTGGAGCTTTGCAACCCGGCAACAATTTTCGTATGTGCGGATGAACCTGAAGATATTCGTTACCTCCGCGAGTCGGCGGTGAGAAATAGTGAAGAGACGCCTCTCGCGCGCAAGGGCCATACCTTCCACTTCGACAACTACAACGACCAGGGGAGAGACAAGAAGAACACGGGAATTCTTGTCCCCGCGGGAGTGAGCCTCGGCGAGGCGATTGAGACCAAGCCGCGCGATATGGCCCTGAAGGATATCCACGATATTCTCAGGAACATCATGCAGGGCAAAGAGGCATACGTCTGCTTCTTCACCCTGGGCCCGCCCGATTCCGTTTTTTCCATCCCCTGCGTGCAGATCACCGACTCGAGCTACGTCGCCCACAGCGAGACCATTCTCTACAGGCCGGGATACCGAGAATTTATACGGCAGGGGCCGAAGGCGCGGTTCTTCAAGTTCCTGCATTCTCAGGGCGAACTCGACGAGCGCAAGACCTGCAAGAATCTCGATATGCGGCGCATCTATATAGATATCATGGATGACATCGTTTACAGCGTGAACACACAGTACGGCGGCAACACGATCGGGCTCAAGAAGCTGGCGATGCGCCTCGCAATCCACAGGGGATCGAGAGAGGGATGGCTTACGGAACATATGCTCATCATGGGGGTTCATGGACCGAAGAAGCGCACGACATATTTCCTCGGGGCCTTCCCGTCGCTCTGCGGCAAGACATCCACCGCCATGCTCGAGGGAGAGTCGATTGTCGGCGACGATATCGCCTATCTTCGGAAAAAGGATGGCGAGGTGCGCGCGGTCAACGTGGAGAAGGGAATGTTCGGCATCATCCAGAGCGTGAACTCCAAGGACGACCCGAGCCAGTGGGACGCGCTGCATTCCCCGGGAGAGGTCATATTTTCCAATGTGCTCGTCACCCCTGAAAAAGGGGTGTGCTGGATCGGGAAAGATGGGGAAGTTCCTCCCCGCGGGATGAATCACTCCGGCGAGTGGTGGATCGGAAAGAAGGATGCTGCGGGGAAGGAAATCCCGCCCTCACACCCGAACGCACGATTCACTCTCTCGCTGGAGACACTTGGTAATGTTGACCCGGCGCTGCACGACCCTGAGGGTGTCACGGTAGGCGCGATCGTGTACGGCGGCCGGGATTCTGACACCTCCGTCCCTGTGGAAGAGTCGTTCGACTGGGCGCACGGGATTATCACCAAGGGCGCCGCGCTCGAGTCGGAGACCACCGCCGCGACGCTCGGGAAGGAAGGAGTGCGCGAGTTCAATCCGATGTCAAATCTGGATTTCCTCTCCATCCAGATCGGAAAATATATCCGGACAAACCTCGACTTCAGCTCCGGCCTGAAAACCCCTCCCCAAATCTTCTCCGTGAACTATTTCATCAAGGGGAAGGACGGTAAGTTCCTCAACAAGAAGACGGACAAGAGGGTCTGGTACAAGTGGATGGAGCTGCGCGTGCACGGTGACGTCGAGGCGATCCGCACGCCCACCGGCCTGATCCCGAGATATGAGGATCTGGAGAAGCTGTTTGCGCAGGTGCTCAAAGAAGGGTATGCCGGAAAGGACTACATGGCGCAGTTTACCGTGCGGATTCCTGAGAATCTCGCCAAGATCGACCGGATAGAAGAGATTTACAGGACGGTGGTGCAGGACACGCCCGAGATTCTGTTCACTGTATTGGAAGAGCAAAAGGAAAGATTAATCCAGGCGCGAAAAAAGTTCGGAGAGTATATCACGCCAGATAAATTTTAATCGTACTGTGTCACTCCCCTGGCCTTAGGTTTAAAAACCAGACTTCAAATTTCAAAACAAATCCCAGATCTAAATCTCCAACGCACAAGACTCCTATGTCATTTTCGGTTTTTGCTGGATTTTGTATTTTGAATGTGGGATTTGTTTGGGATTTTGGATTTGGGATTTATTTTTCTATTCCCTTTCTCCCCTTTACCCCGCGCCGATAGTAGTGTTTCCGCTCCCTCATCTCCGTGACGAGGTCGGCGCGCTTCGTGAGCGCAGGGTGGGCGGATCGGCCGGTGATGACGAGCTCGACGTGCGGCGGTTTCAGGTTGGCGAGCTGCACGAGTTCTGACACAGGGAATAGACCCAGGCGCGCGGCGATGGCCGCCTCGTCGAGTATGACGAGGCCGTATGCGCCGGAGAGGATGGCCGCCTCGCATTCCTTGAGCCCGCGCCGTGCCGCCGTGATATCAGTCGGCCGTGGCTTCCCGCGGATAAAGCATCCCCGACCATACCTCTTTACCACTATTCGGCCCCTGTGCTTCTCAAGCGCCCTGTCCTCGCAGTAGGGCCTCCCCTTGATGAACTGGGCGATGAGCACTCGCATCCCGGCGCCCGCCGCCCGCAACGCGAGGCCGAGGGCTGCGGTCGTCTTGCCTTTCCCGTCACCGGTGTAGAGCTGGACGTAACCTTTCATTCGAGGGCAGTATAGTAGAAGATAGTGCGGATATCAATCAGATACGCCAGAGGTGAAAAACGGCAGGGCACGCTCATGCGTGCCCTGCGCGAGTCTCATTCCAGCTTTTTACTGAATCGTGAAGAGGTTTGAGTTCTCCACGGGCAGATCGGTGCGGACGAATCCATCCCACTTGTAGATGAAGGCGGTCGCGAAGACGTAGTTGCCCGCGAAGCTTGCACCCTTGGGCGCACGCACCCCAATGGAACCGGTTGTATGAACGGGCGGGAACGCGGCGTTGCTGAACGTCGGCTCCTTGATCTTCCCTGTGTAGCTGAAGTCACAAGCGTAGGAGAGCGTGGCAAAGGTGCCAGGAGGCACGACGGTCGGGCTCGCGGTCAGGTTGATGTAGTTGGGGGTCGGGGTAGCGGTGGGTGTGGGAGTTGGAATGAACTCCCCGAAGCAGTACATGCAATTGTCGTTATTCCCGACGTAAAGTCTCCCATCTGAGGAGATCGACGGTGACGAGCTCATGCTGTTGCCTATCAGGAAGCTCCAGATGAGCGTTCCAGAAGAGCTGAGCGCATAGAGGTATCCGCCATCGCCGACATAGATAGAGCCGTCCGAGCCCAGCGCGGGTGATGACTCCATTTTTCCGGCGGCGATGAACGACCACTGGAGAGCGCCGTGCGGGTTAAACGCATACAGGGCATTGTCTCTGCCCGGCAGGTACACGCCCCCGTCTGAACCGATCGCCGGCGAAGAATATAGGACGCCCCCCGTCGTGTAGCTCCATGAAAGTCTCCCTGCGCCGGTCAGCCCGTACAATCTGCCGTCGTGAGAGCCGACATAGCCGATATTGGCGGAGCCGAGCGCGGGGGATGATTCCACGTAGTCCCCAGTCGGATAGCTCCAATGGAGGTTGCCCGACGAATCAATGGAGTAGATGTTGTTGTCATACGACCCAAACGATATCCCACTGAGCGGCCCTATGGCGGGGGATTAAAATTCGATGAATGTGCCGGCGGCATAGCTCCAGTGGAGGCTTACATCGGGCGGTCCGGTATAAGGGCTCCGGCCTGTGTGCTGCGCATTGTAGCGGAACATGGGCCAGGCAAATGGGCCGGGCTGGGCGAAGCCCGTGTAAAGCGATGCCAGGATGAGGGCGGAAGCCGGGCACAATGTTCTTCTCATGGGTTATCCTTCCATTTCGTTTGAGCCAACTTGTATATCGCAGATTAAAATTAACGAATTCCAGTTAATCATCCATAAGGAGCCATTTCTTTTCAAATGGCACTCCCTTAATTTCGGGCAAATCTAATCCCTCCATATATACGCTCCTAAGCATATCTCCTTAGTCCCGTACCGCAGACACAACTTTTTAAATTTTCATAGACGGATTTCAGCCCCTTTTCAGCGGCCTGCTGTGAGGCAAAACAAGCCCATTCATAGCGGCCTTCCCTCAAAGAACTTTTGGCTTGTTCCAAATCGCTCTCGGCCTGCCGCAACCAGTCAATGCTTCTCTCAGACATATCGTCCTCCAAGCGGCTTTAATAATAGCCTATTTCACACCTAAGCGGTTATGAAATCCACCTTCCTGAGTAATGGGACAGTTATGGCGGGTGCGTCGCTGGTATTTGTCGCTCCTGCGGAAGCAGACCTTCCCATCCGAACCTATCGCGGGCAAGGAAAAACATATGACGTCCCCGGTTTTATAACTCCATGCCAGAGACGGGATAGAGGGGCCGGCGTAGGGGCTCCGGCCGGTGTGCTCCTTGTTGCACCGGAACATCGGCTAGGGCGAATCGGCAAGCTGGGCATTTGAGCTTGCAGCAAAGATACATGAACAAAATACAGCAACGAGAAGCAGGGTGATTGTTTCGTGCAACATTGTGGGTTTCCGGGCACTATAAGGTTGGATTAATCTCATAGCTTCTCCTTAAGCTTTAAGAGGATTTTCAAGTCTCCTCTATCCCTATCTCTCCCGGAAGATTGCTTCATTTTAATCAAATCATCCAGAGATGCGAAATAAGCCTGTGCTTCTCCGATCCTTCCCGTAACCTTGTTTTTCCAAACCTCATCAAACGTTATCCCCTTAACAAAAGGGTGGACGTCGCTTTCGACCGCATATTGGCGTATCAGAATCTTCTTGGACAACATTTCGGCAGGGGAGACATCAGCCATATCGTATCCGAAATCCTTGAGAGCTTCCCATGTCCTTTTGGCGTTTGACTTGGTTGCGCGAATAAAGATATCAATATCCAGAGTAGCCCTGGAGTAACCGTGCACGGGAAAGGCCGTCGCTCCAATAATAACGTATTCCACGTTATGGTCGTTTAATGATCTCAAAAGGCTTTCGGTATCCATTCCTGATCAATATCTCCGAAATCTCCTTTGATTTTTGAAACATCATTTGAAAGCGTTGCTCCACAGAAAGAGAGAGCTGATAATCAAGCTCGAAGTCAAGCTCGCGCTCTTCGTCATCCTTGTAAATCTTCAATATCGGTGACATCATATCTCCCTTTTCCGCTTATGCGTTCTTCAAAAAATCGGATCGCCCCGCTATCCGTAGTAATTATAACATATGAATATCACAAACCTGTATATTTTGGTTCTCTTCCATTTCGTGTGGGTGCGGTACATTCTCCTCCCTCCTCGCCAGAGGCGAGCGAGCTTGAGGCTTGTCCGCCTCCGGCGGAGGGAGGACTAAGGTGGGGGGTGCCTTAAAAGCACATCATGATCTATATTAAATCAGAAGGAGTTACAAGTAGTGCCCCCCACACAAAGTGGAAGAGAACTACATTTTTAATCGCCTCTCGAAAGGAATGCTTGCAAATGACCTATCACTGCACACTGCCGGGGTGTGCAGAGGGCTACTCACTGAATCGTGAAGAGGTTTGAGTTCTCCACCGGAAGGTCGGTGCGGACGAATCCATCCCCCTTGTAGATGAAGGCGGTCGCGAAGACGTAGTTGCCCGCGAAGCTTGCACCCTTGGGCGCACGCACCCCAATGGAACCGGTTGTATGAACGGGCGGGAACGCGGCGTTGCTGAACGTCGGCTCCTTGATCTTCCCTGTGTAACAGAAACCCCTTGATAGGGCCAGGTGGTGAAGTCGCAGGCATAGGCGAGCGTGACGGGGCCTCCGGGCACCACGGTCGCGGGCGTCACCGCGAGGTTGATGTAGTTAGGCGTCACGGTAGTGCCCATATTTCCGTTAAAGAGGCTATGGGAGTCAGTAGCTGCCACCGCATTCAGGAATTCGCAATATTGGGAATAAGTAATCTCATATTGGCCAATGTAATAGTCGTAGTCTACTCCCCCAAATCCTTCTCCCGAATATCCGGGATCATCATTTGGATTCCCTCCATTCCCTATAGCGACCCAGGTAAGGGCTACAGGAGTAACGCTGTGTGAGCCTTCAACCGCGCTGAGTCCCGCGCGCGGGGAGCTGTTCTTTAACATCGTCCATGCAGTGGTGGCGGTCGCAGCGGGGCTGACTCCAGTAGAACTCGCAACACGGAAACCGCTGTTTTCTGACCCTCTCGACGGGTTCCCTCCTTCCGGCCAGTCTTCCCAGAAACCATTCGCATCCCCAGCGCATCCAGAAGACCAGCCACACCCCACGGTTGTTCTAGTCCCTTCATTGCCCTTATCTTCTATCAATTCACTGACATTACCGGATTGATCATAGGTGCCGTAAGGAGAGGGAGCATTTATATATGAACCCACATCCTCTGTTCCGGGTGGGTCATACATCGGCGGATCCTCATGCAGGAAATTTGCGGAATTTTGACCTCCGGGTGGAGGTTCTGCGATTGGTTCAGTATTCGAGCCCGTTGGATAGTCGTAATAAGTTTTTGCTGGCGAGTAGTAGGCTGCCTTATACCATTCATTTGCCGTTGGGATCCAGAACAGGGCGCCAGATTCATGGGCAACCGGGTCATTGGTAAGGTCATCATCATATCCCCTGGGATCATTGGAGTCACCAGATGCAAAATTATAAGCTCCTTTCTCCGTGTCACCATTTCCCTTTCCATTGTGAAGCCAGTTGCAAAATCTTGCTGCATCATACCAATTGACCCAGCACACAGGTCTATTCTCTCGGCCAGGAATTACACTATAGGTGTAACTACCACTGGAACCTGAGCGAGTGATACCACTCCAGGCACCAAGTTGTGCATACGAATCTTGAAAATAAAAAAGAGCGGCAAGAATGACAACCAGCACGACCAGGGATCGTTTCATGTGCGCATCCTTTTATTGCTGAAAACAATTAATTATATGCCATATGGGGATAAAAGTACAACAAGGAAAAATCAGGGTCACGTAATGTTTCTAATCCAATTGCATTCTCGCGCTATCCGCTATTTCGGGAGCGGGTTTATTCCGCTCGCGTTTCTCCAGAGGAGTAAACCTTGATGGCGGCGGCGCCCTCGACCGGGCATACGTACTCGCAGTGCCCGCAGCCGACGCACTGGCGCGTGTCAACGACGGGGCGGCCGAGAATGAACTGCTCCCCGCGAGGCCCCCGTACCGCGGCCTCGTCAATTTTTATCGCCTTGGGGGACACCGGGCATACCTCTTCGCAGGCAATGCATGACATGTTGGTCGCCCAGGGGATGCAGCGCTTCCTGTCCACGGCGGCGGTGCCGAGCTTCACCGGCCTGAGTCTCTCCGAACCCATCTTCTGTTCAGTATTCAGCTTCCTGATCGCCTGCGAGGGACACACCTGTCCACAGAGGGTGCAACTGTAGACACAGTAGCCGATTCGCGGTATGAGCCGCGGCGTCCACAGGCCCTCGATGCCGGCCTCCGCAATCGAGGGATGGATGGCGCTCGTGGGGCATATTCGCGTGCACGTGCCGCAGCGGAGGCAGGTCCGGAGGAACTCATCCTCGGGCCGCGCACCCGGCGGCCTGATGAGCATGGAGCGGTTGCCCGCCCTTCCTGATGCGCGGAGGAGGGGGATCGCCAGCAGGCCCGCGCCGATGCTCACGATGAGGCCCCGCCGCGTCAGGTCGGGTGTGTACTCGGCGGCATCCCGGACGCCGAGGACGTTGAAGTCAAGAACGTCCTCGGGACACGCGGCCAGGCAGTTGAGGCAAAGAAGGCACTCGGGCGCTTTCCATCTCGCGCCGCCCTCGGGTGAACTGCCGCCCTGGCACCGGATGGTGCAATCGCCGCACATCGTGCACTGCGCGTTCCGCTTCACCATCCTCAGGAGGGAGACGCGCGACACAAGCCCCAGGAGCGCCCCGAGCGGGCATAGGAATCGGCACCAGAAGCGCGGGTACCAGAGATTGGCGGCGAGGAGGGAGGCAAGGATGAATCCCGTGAGGAGCGCGGATCGGAAAAACACGTGCGCGCCGATGAGCTGTCTCGACTCGAGAAAGGCGTATCCCGTCTCGGCTGCGGGATCGAGTAGGGGGAGGTCTGAATCGGCGGCGAGGGATAGCGCCCCCTTGACGAGAAAATGGAATGCGGGGAATACGGAAAGCGTGCACGACCGCGCCAGGATGCAGAGGGGATCGATGACCGCAGGCTGCAGCGGGGTGAAGAGAGCGATCAGGAGCAACGATACCAGCAGGTAGTATTTGAGCGCCTGCCATGGCGCGTAGCGCCCCCGCGCCCCGGCGAATCCGGCGCCGAGCTGTCCGACGAGGTGGTGGAGCGTGCCGAACGGGCAGACCCAGCCGCAGAAAAACCTGCCGAGCGCCACCGTCGCAGCGAGCGTCAAGAGGGCGCACGCGGCGCCCGCGTACCATGTGCGCGTGGAGATCAGGAACGCCAGGCCGATGAGGGGATCAAATTTAAAAAAGGAATTGACCGGGGCAGTTGTGGTAACTTCAACCGCCGCGAGGTTGAGCGTGCGGCTGGAATAGGATGTCCGGAGCAGGAAAAGAAGAAATGTGCAGAGGAAGAGCGCCTGCGAGAGCCGGCGCAGCCTGCGGAGCCTGATGATGGCTGATTTGTCCATTATGATTTTCCCTGACTGTACAGTAGGAGCGAATTTAATGTAGGGGGCGGATTTATCCGCCCCGATTTTCATTCGGGTTCGATAGATCGAACCCCTACAAATTGTGTGGGCATATATGGGGTTTACACGGAATTAATATGTTTGATGCGCAGCTTCTTGTAGTCCATTTCCCCGAGCCCTTTCTTGTGCGCGAGACGGATATGGCCCACATCTTCCGGGCGCGCGCCGAGCAGGGTGGCGGCGAATGCGTCCAGCGCCACCTGGTCGGTGCCGGCGGCTATCACGTGTGGGTGGATGAGGTCGGCCGCGCCGCCGCCGCTCGGCCCATTGCGGATCATGACCCTGACCGCATCGAGGATAACGAGCGTCGGCCTGACGAAGTTCGCAAGCGCGACGATGCTCTCGTCGATTTTCCTGTGGAGCCGCGAGCGAGTGCCGCCGGCGATGCCATAGAGGTTTTTCATCGCCGCGGTGAGCGTGCTCAGGCTGTGGCTCTTGACGACCGGCAGGTTGATGAATTTGTCCGCCTCGAAGAGCGCGGTCATCACCGGCCACGTGCTGATTCCCTCCCCGAGAGTCACGTCGCGGAAGTTTCGTGTCCCCTGAAACTCCACCCTCCCCCCCGCGGCGGACGCCGCGGGGCCGATGCCGCTCCTCGCGAAGCAGCGCCGCGGCTCATCGATGGTGTGATCGAGCACGACCACCTGGCGCGCCCCCGCCTTGAGGCAGAGCGTGACGAGCGCCGCCACGACGTCGGGGTGCGTGTCCGCACCGAGCTCGGGGCTGCTGTCCCACGACACATTCGGTTTCACCACGACGCGGTCGCCTTTGCGGATGAAGCGCTCAACGCCGCCGAGCGCCGCAACCGCGTCCGTGACCATCTTCCCCGGGGGACCTCCCCTGGCGACGGCGATCTGCGGGAGGGAGGGAGAGGAAGGGACGGAGAAGTCGAGAATCTTCGAAGTCGCGGCGGGGGAGGCGGGCGACGCGAAAAGCCACCGGGGCCGCCCCACAAACGCGAGACCGACGGCAGCCTGCGAACTCCGTTTGATGAATTGACGGCGATCCATCACAGAAATCCCGAGGCAATCGCGACTACAGGCAAGTAAAAGAATAAAGGGATTGTTTATTACCCAACTTCCATTAAACTCTAAACCCTAAACCATAAACAAATCCAAAATGCAAAATCCAAACCTATAAAATATAGTGATTTTGGGTTTTGTGCTTTGCATTTGTTTCGGATTTAGAGTTTCGTATTTCGAGTTTGTCCTTCCTTGTGCTGGCGGTCGAGCTCCGCGCAGATCTTATCGCGGAGCGTCTTGCATTCCTCTCCGGATTTGGCGATGTCCGGATCGTTCCACATCGCTTCGAATTCCGCCTGGAAGTCGGTGATGAGCGTGCGGTCCTCGGGGCCGCTGATGATCATGAGGTTTTCCAGGTTCTTTGTCTCCGCATACGTGGACCAGTTGTAGCTTCCGGTGACGAGTGTGTCTCCGTTGACGACCGCGGACTTGTGGTGGAGCAGGGCGGCCTTCGGGTGAAAATGGTCATAGGCGGCCTTGCCCTCTTTGTCATCCCAGGAGAATGCGGGGAACCACTTGTACTTGATCTCTATGTTGGAGATAGGTTTCTGACGATATTCGCTGACGATCTGCTTGAACTCGCTCTCCACGGCAAGTTTCCTCTCCTCGGGATTTTTGAGGAAGTACTTGCGCCGCTCGGCCACCCGCCGGTACGCCTCGATCTTGCCTGAGACGATGCCCTCCATGTCGGGTATGACCGAGGTCGGCTCCCTGAAGAGCTGGCTCAGGTTGGCGAGGATGCGGATGCGCACGCCGGGGAAATCGCGGGCGATGCGGAGGAGGCTTTCGGAGAGGGAAGGCGAGGTAAAGCTGAATATCATGATGTCGATCGTCGCCGGCTGACCCTTCTTCGCCCTGGACACCGCCTCGGAGAATCCTTCCTTGACGTACTTCTCAAGGCGCTCCACGCTGTTGAAATAAGCGTCTATCTTCGCCTCGAGGTGCGCCGGCAGAAAGAGACAGAGCCCCGCGAGCGAAGCCGCCAGGGAGCTAGCGAGTGGTTTTTTTCTCAGCGCGCTCATCCTTATTTTTACCCTCATCGGGATTGAGAACCCATTGCCCCATGCCGTCCCAGAGGCGGTCGAACTCTCCCTGGAACGACTTCACCATCTCGGGATTGTCCAGGAAAAAGAAGCGGTCCTCCGTGTACTTCACATTCGCGCCGGGTTCGATGTTGGCGCTCCCGGTGAACACGTGCCTCCCATCAATGATGCCGAATTTCTCGTGCATGGTCTGGAATGGGAGGCCGGTTGCCTTCTCCGCCCGCGCAGGATCTACTATCTTTATCGCGATCTGGAGCCTGTCTTTCCTGATGCGCTCGACCGCCTCGTTGATCACGGGTACATTATTCTTGTCCTTGATGGAGGGGTCGAGGAAAAGGCGAATCTTGACGCCGCGCTCGCACGCGTTGGCGATTTCGGTGTGCTCGGGTGTGTAGATGCCGTAGAGGTAGCAGGCGATGTCAATCGTTTTCTGCGCGCGCCGTATGAGGTCTATGAGCGGGAAGCTCAGGTCTCCTGGACGGATCGAGGTTCCTTTCCCGTCCGGATCCAGAATTTCGACCTTCTTGTTGTAGTTGACAGGGGAGTAACCTCCGAACGGCGACATAAAGACCATGTTCCTGAGCGTGGCTGACACAGGTGGGAGGGATGGCGTGACCTTCACGGGCGCGGGCGGCTGTTCAGGCGCGGCGTCCGACGGCAGGGCGAGTGCCGCTGCGCACAGAGATGAGAGAACCATTGTCACCAGAAACCAGCGCATGATTTGTTCACCTGTACGGTAGCTTAATCCTATCCGTTCCACTGCCGCCGGTCAAGGACAAAAGCTGATCTGAGGCCTCCCTATTTTCACCAGGAACCCTCAATGTTTTACCACGGAGGACACTGAGAAGCACGGAGGACACTGAGAATGCGTATTTATAACTTTCTGATCTTTTATCTGATACATAATCTCCGTGTGCTCCGTGAAACTCCGTGCTCTCCGTGGTGAAAACATTATGGTTGCTTTCCATAAATCACCTACGGGATAAAATGGCTGAAGGCCCACATTTGAATACATAATCGGGGCAGCGCTTCAGAACTGGATGACGGTTACCTCCGGCCTGCAAAATACGCGTATCGGCATGTAAAAGGTGCCAATGCCCGGATTCACGTAGAGGGGGCCGGCGCCTGTCTGGTAGAGCCCCATTTCGTATCTGCCGGTGCCCCACGGGACCGCGACAGCTCCCCAGAGCGGGATGCGCAGTTGGCCGCCGTGCGAATGGCCCGCGAGGATGAGGTCAAATGTCTTTCCTTTCAGGAGATCGGCGAATGCGGGGTAGTGGGTCAGCAAAAGGCGCTTGCCCGTGGGCTCCTTTTTAATAAAACCAGTGTTGTGGCTTGAAGCGCCCACGATGATGATTTTTCCATCAGGACTCGCCACCGCTTGGTCCACGAGCCATGCCCCTCCGGTCGCCGCGAACGACCGTTCGATCTCCTCGAACGGCGCCCCGCTCCAGTAGTCATGGTTGCCGGGGACGCCGAACAGCGGAGAGCGGATCCCGCGCAGCAGCGCGAGCGCCTCCTTGAGGTGTGCCTTCTCCTCCACGATGTCTCCGGTGAAACAGACGAAGTCCGGGTCGAGGGCGTTGATCTTATCCACGAGCCCCCGGAGCATCGCCCGGTCGCCCCTGTAGTGGAGATCGGTGAAGTGAACCAGGCGATGGGTCGGCCCCGTCCCGCCCAGATTTATTTTCCGCGTCCTGATCCAGTCCGGCTCGACGAGAAAACCGTCGACTATGCACACCGACGGCAGTGCATAGAGCGCGAGGCGGAGGAGGGTGCGGTTGCCGAGCTTGAGCATGCGCATCATACGTTTTCCCGCACGGATTTCGGCGTCGCGTACATCCTGATGGGGAGAACAAAGAAGGGAATCCCCTCGGAGTAGAACTTTTTCTGAATGGCGGACACGACGTAGTTGTGGAGCCAGCGCGACAGGAATGAATCCTGCGGGAACGCGAGGCGTCCCGCAAAGAAGATGGCCTGGGGGAAGCGGTCCAGTATCTTCGTGCCCAGCTGAGTGATCTCGTCAACAACGTCGGTGCCGATATGGGAGATCCCCTCGGCGTAATAACCGTGCTTCTGCATGTAGCTCACGTAACGGTCCAGATCGCTCTTCACCTTGCCCTCGAGCTGGTCAAGCTCGTGAGCACCTTTAAAGACTCCGGCATCAACGAGGCCGATCTGAACGAACACGAAATTCCTGAACACATCCCCGAACATCCTGAAAATGCTGAACAGCGTGTGGAGCCCCATCCCATTGAAGCCGTTCACGAGCACCACCGCGGTCCTCGCCTGCGGATCAAAGTCCTGGCCGGCCCGGGGGCGGGGGGCGACGCCGGGAATGATCTCCGGGCTCGAGGATTCGGTCACGGCGATGAGGGCGTCCAGATTCCGGAGGAGGCGGGCGGTGTGCGTGTAGTGGCTCTTTATGGCGATGACGATGGCGATCAGCGTGCCGGTGACCGCCAGGGTTATCCATCCCCCCTCGTTGAACTTGGCGATGGTGACGGAGATGAGGATGAAGACGCAGAGGACCAGGCCCACGCCGTTCACGAACAGTTTCTTACGCCAGGGGCTAAATTTCTCACGGGAGCGCCACCAGTGCCGAACCATTCCGAGCTGCGAGAGGACAAAGGTGATAAAGACATTGATGCTGTAGAGCACGATGAGGAAGCGGACAGAACCGCGGCTGAGGAGCATCAGCGCGAGCCCCGCCGCTCCCATGAGCAGAATGCCGTTCTGCGTCACAAGGCGGTCGCTGAGCATCGCGAAACGAGTGGGGACCCATCGGTCCATGGCCATGTTGGCGAGCACCCGGGGCCCGTCGAGGAAGCCGGTCTGCGCGGCGACGAAGAGTATTGCCGCCTCGGAGATGAGGGTGATGAGCACGAAGAGATACCCCGTCCGCCCCCAGTCGCCGGCAATTCGTTCAAAAAGTACCGCGTTCAATGTCTTTCCGGCCTGTAACTGAGCCCCGAAGAGTATGAATGCGAACATGAGTCCCATCGCCATGAAGGCCAACGACACCGCCATATAGCGCATGGTGCGTTTACCCGTCTGGACCTTCGGCTCCCGGAGGATCGGGAGGCCGTTGCTCACCGCCTCGATCCCGGTATAGGTGCCCGCTCCCATGCTGTATGCGCGCAGCATCAGGAAAAGCATCCCGACGAAACCGAGCTCCGCGCTCGCCCGTTGGACCTCGGCCACCGTCTGTTTCGCAACCATGGGGAGACTCGTGAAGTGCGCCCCGAGCGCATAGATGATCGAAAACACATGGGTGATCACGAAGATTAAAAAGATCGGCACGAGCGGGAGCACCGATTCCTTCACTCCGCGCAGGTTCAGCACGGTGATTATCGCGACCCCGCCGACTGCGAGGCTTGGTTTCCAGGAATACCATTCCGGGGGGAGGAAGCTGAAGATGGCATCCGAACCGCTCGCGATGGAGATCGTGATGGTGAGCACGTAGTCAACCAGGAGGGCGCAGCCGGAGACCATCCCGAGAGTGGGGGAGAGCAGCTTGCTCGCGACGAGGTAGCCGCCGCCTCCCGTCGGGAAGAGTTCTATGATCTGAGAGTAACTCGCGCTGATGATGAACACGGTCAGCGCAGTGCCCAGGGCCACGAAGATCGCGAGGTAGATGCGCCCCTGGAGTGCGAGGAATGCCTCCTGGGGGCCGTAGCATGAAGAGGAGAGGCCATCAGCGCCCAGCCCGACCCAGGCGAAGAACGCGATGAGCGAGAGCTTATGGAAGATCGCCTTGTCATGGGGGCTGTGGGCGGCCCCGATGACCAGGATCTTCAGCCGGTTGAGGAGCGACGGTTTAGAGTGCATTCAGGGGTGCGACCTTACGTGCGTTACATTCTATAGCTCAGGGGAAGAGGTGTCAAGCCTATGCCGGCCCCCTCATGGCGCAGATGGTTTAAATATATATGTGGATTTTTGCATAGTGACATCAGCTTCTTGTCCTAATTCCGTAGCGCACCCTTAAGGGTGCGCTACTAATGGGACAAGGTTTGACCCTCCTCACAAGTGTCGGCTACGAGGCAATGGGAGTACACATGTGTAATCTCATCGCCGAAAATATCATCTTGTGCTCCGGTGGAGAATGCCATAACATTTCAGCGTGAAAGGAGACGGCCATGTATAGATTCATAAGTCTCATAGGGACGATCGTCATCCTGGGGGTCGCGTTTCTCATGTCGAACAACAAGAGGAGAATCAGCTTCCGCGTCGTGGTCTGGGGGACTATGCTCCAGGTCTTCTTCGCGTTCCTCGTAATCCCGAACAGCCCGCTCAACCAGTTTGTCAAAAGCGCCTTCGGCCTCCGCGCTGCGCCTGGTGAGGTGTTCTTCAATACCATGAATGACGTCATCATCAGGCTCCTGAGCTTCACGGCTGACGGATCGAAGTTCATCTTTGGAAATCTCATCGGCAACAATGTCCCGATCGGCATCGGTGACCCGGCGACCAACATGCCGGCGAAACAGGTGGCGGGCTACGTTGCGATGACGGGGGCATACTTCGCCTTCTCTGTTCTGCCGACGATAATATTTTTCTCTGCGCTCATGTCCGTGCTCTACCACCTCGGGATCATGCAGAGGGTGGTCGCCTTCGTCGCCTGGATCATGGAGCGGTGCATGGGGACGAGCGGGGCCGAGACGCTCTCCGCGTCGGCAAATATATTCCTCGGCCAGACGGAGGCGCCGCTCACCGTCAGGCCGTTCATCGAAGAGATGACAATGTCCGAGATTATGTGCGTGATGTGCGCGGGGTTCGCCACGGTGGCGGGGGGGGTCATGGCGGCCTACGTGGGGATGCTCAAGGATTATTTCCCTGACATCGCGGGCCACCTGCTCACCGCGAGCATCATGTCGGCGCCGGCGGCGATCGTCATGGCCAAGCTGATCTACCCCGAAACGGAGGTGCCGAAGACGAAGGGGGGTGTGCGGATACACCTGCCGAAGACGTGCGCCAACCTCATCGACGCCGCCGCGAGCGGCGCCGCGACCGGGCTGCAGCTCGCGCTGAACGTCGGCGCGATGCTCCTCGCCTTCATCGCCCTCGTCAGCATGGCCAACTACGGGGTCGAGAAGATCGGGGCGCTGTGCAACCTGATCTTCGGCACCTCATTGCAGATCAACCTGCAGATACTGTTCGGCTACGCCTTCGCCCCGTTCTGCTGGATCATGGGCGTTCCATGGGTGGATTGCATGAACATCGGGACACTCCTCGGCGAGCGGCTCGCGATCAACGAGTTCGTGGCGTATCTCCACCTCGCCGACTTCGCGGCAAAAGGGATCCATCTCCAGTACCGGAGCTACGTCATCGTCACCTACGCCCTCTGCGGTTTTGCCAACTTCAGCTCCATCGCGATCCAGATCGGGGGGATCGGGGGAATGGCGCCCTCGCGCCGGCACGACCTCGCGAAACTGGGGCTGAAAGCGATGTTCGGCGGGCTCCTGGCATCTTACATGACGGGCACAATTGCGGGGATGTTTGTCTGACCTCCCGTGTGAGCCGTTATACATTTATCCGCGCCGCTCGGTCAAATCTCCTCTGATTATTCTGTAGTGAACTAACATCTTTTTTATGCCTTTACGCCCCATTTTTATTAGCTCCCATCTCAGTCATATGCCACCATCCCACCATGATAACAATCAACATCCTGGGGCTGTAAATGAGACGACCGGCCTGTGTAATAATGGTAGCACTCAGCATTGGGACTGTATTCCCGCGATTCATCCTCGCCCAAGATACTCCCGATGCTGAGCCACGAGGAGATTATGAGGAGCAGGCGATTGCAGAAATTCAAAAGCAATGTGAGCAGATTTTTCTCCTTAACCATGTCCCGCCCTTTGCGCTTGCTGACCACGGGCTGAACAGGCTTGACGAACTGCTCCCTGCCAAATTCGGAACAGAAGCCGATTTCATGAGCAACTATGTCTACGAAGGCGCCAATGTTGCGAAGAACGGCGTGCAGATTTCACAGGACTACTACACGGAGCTTACACATCAGTTTGGTAACTTCTCGGGAGGGTTGGGCTTCGACTACTGGCAGATCGATACGACATGGAAAGGGATTGAGCCGAGCACCATGGAGCGTGATTTCACCGTGTATGCTCCTCTCGCGTGGAAGATCATCTCGATCAGCCCGTATTGGAAATATTTCTATTATGATGATATCGGGGCGAAAGATAGCGGTGAGATTGGAAGCAAATTCAGCCTCGATATGCCGCTCAAGCCAACCTTTACGTATAAGTATGACTATCGCTTTTACAAAGGGAGCTACTATGAGTGGGACATCTCCCACAATATTAATATTGCCTCGAACGGCGAACGACTCGCCATCTTGACCCCTTCAATGGCTTTGGGAATGGATGACCATAAGTATCAGCGCAATACCACGCTTACGCACATCGACTGGGGGCTGGAGCTGGGAGTACCGCTCAATCACCACATTATTGCGTGCGGCGTTATCCATTTCACGAAAAGCCTAACTCATGAGACTTATACCCCGGCTGTTGATATATTTGAAGACATCATACCGTGGGGTGGGCTCAAGATGACGATGCAGTTCTGAGAAAGGCAGGGGGCGGAAACAGAGTAAATTAACATATTTTTTATTCCTTCCTGCCACCTTTTTATTACCTATAGTCCGGCTATTGCCATAACATGATAATGTGAAATCAATTGACATAATCCAGGCGAGTTTCTATTTCGGAAGTCTGACAATACTTACGCCACTCCTAGGGTCGCACATATTCAGAGTGCTCGGTAGAGAGCGCAGGGATGTTGCTACTCCTTTCGCCAGGCTGGATAACGGCCTGCTGCGATTGGTCGGTGCCGACCCTTCTCACGAGATGACATGGAAAGAATACGCCCTCTCGCTACTCTCTTTCAATGGAATCGGCTTCCTATTTCTGTTAATCCTGCAGATGTTTCAAGCCGCCATGCCATTGAATCCTCAGAAATTGCCGGATGTGCCATTCTGGTTGGCCTTCAATACCGCGATCAGTTTCATAACGAACACAAACTGGCAGGCCTATTCCGGCGAGTCAGTCATGAGCTATCTCACGCAGATGGCGGGTTTGTGCGTGCAGAACTTCCTGAGCGCCGCCACGGGGATGGCCGTATTGCTGGCGCTCGCGCGCGGACTGAAGCGCCAGAGTGCAAAAACGGTGGGTAACTTCTGGGTTGATGTGACGAGGACTACAGTATATGTGCTGCTGCCTCTCTCAATTGTGCTTTCTGTCCTGTTGGTCGGTCAGGGGGTCGTCCAATCCCTGTCACCCTATATTTCTATCAAGACATTGGAAAGGGGCTCGCAGGTAATTCCACTTGGCCCTGCCGCCTCGCAAATCGCCATCAAGCAGCTGGGCACAAATGGCGGTGGATTCTTCGGAGTTAACAGTGCACACCCGTTTGAGAATCCTACCCCCTTTTCCAATTTTCTCGAGATGCTCGCCATTCTGCTAATCCCGGCCGCCTCCACATATATGTTTGGCCGGATGGTTGGCAGTCGCCGGCACGGTATGTGCCTGTTAGCGGCGATGCTCGCAATCCTCATGACGGGTCTCGGAGCGGCGTGGTGGTCGGAAACCCGTGTCAATCCGATAGTGCGAAATCCAGCGTGGCTGGAGGGCAAGGAGACAAGGTTTGGCGTGATGAACAGCATACTGTGGGGATGTGCGACGACTGCGGCATCGAATGGCTCCGTCAATGCGATGCACGACAGCATGTCGCCCCTCGCCGGCATGGTTCCAATGTTCAATATGATGCTTGGGGAGGTTGTTTTCGGCGGCGTTGGGGCGGGGCTCTACGGCATGGTGCTTTTTGTGATTCTGACCGTGTTTCTCACCGGCATCATGGTGGGACGCACCCCTGAATATCTCGGCAAGAAGATCGAGGCACGTGAGATGGTCTGGGCAATCATCGGTATTCTATTACCAAGCGCCATGATCCTGGCCGGTTCCGCCGTGGCATGCCTTTTACCGGAGGGGCGCTCCAGCGTGGCCAATGGAGGTCCGCATGGCTTGAGCGAGATTCTGTATGCGTTTACCTCGGCGTCGCAAAACAACGGGAGCGCATTTGCGGGGCTGAACGCCAACACTGTCTTCTATAACGGGGGGCTTGCGCTGGCGATGCTGATCGGTCGCTTCGGAGTGATCATCCCGGTTCTTGCGATTGCAGGCCTTCTGGTGGGTAAAAAGGCCGCTCCGCCGAGTTCAGGCACTTTCCCGACAACCGGCGTCGCATTTGTTTTTGTTCTTATCGGGGTGATTCTTATCGTCGGGGCGTTGACCTTTGTTCCCGCGCTTTTTCTCGGCCCCGTCGTTGAGCATGGTCTGATGCTGCGCGGAATGACATTCTAAAATCCAGGGATTACATATGACGACTAAATCCATAAATCTCCTCGGGGATGTTACCTTATGGCGTCGCGCTCTGCGTGATGCCGTTCTCAAGATGGATCCTCGTGAGCAGCGGAGAAATGTTGTCATGTTCATTGTCTGGATGGGGGCGGCGCTGGTGACACTTGCACTTTTTCGAAACGCGACTGCGTTCAATGTGCAGATCACATTGTGGCTGTGGTTCACGGTATTGTTCGCCAACTGGGCGGAGGCGTTGGCTGAAGGCCGCGGAAAAGCGCAGGCGGACGCGTTGCGAAAAACCCGCAGCAAGACGGTCGCCCGCAAAATAAGCGGGAGTGAAATCAAGACCGTTCCCGCTGCCGATCTTCGCGCCGGGGATATGGTGGTATGCGAGGCCGGGGACATCATTCCGGCGGACGGCGAGGTGGTCGAGGGAATTGCCACGGTTGATGAATCCGCGATCACCGGTGAATCAGCCCCGGTCATCAGAGAAAGCGGCGGCGACCGCAGCGCTGTTACGGGTGGAACGCGCGTGATCAGCGATCGCATTGTGGTGCGGGTCACCTCCCAGCCCGGCCATTCGTTCCTGGATAGAATGATTGCGTTGATCGAGAGCGCCAAACGCCAGAAGACGCCGAATGAGATTGCGTTGGCGGTGGTGCTGATAAGCCTGACTGTGCTCTTTATCCTTGTCGTCGTCACGCTTCCCGCGTTTGCATGGTACAGCGAGCAGGCCGCGCATCAGCCGGGGTCCTCCATAACAAACATAGCCGTCCTCGTTTCCCTTTTGGTCTGCCTGATGCCGACGACCATCAGCGGGCTGCTCAGCGCCATCGGGATCGGCGGCATGGACCGCATGATGCGCCACAATGTACTCGCCATGAGCGGCCGGGCGGTGGAGGCGGCAGGTGATGTTGACGTCATGCTGCTGGATAAAACCGGAACGATTACTCTCGGCAATCGTATGGCCACGGCTTTTATGCCTGTGACCGGGATTGAGGAAAGCGCGCTCGCTGATGCCGCGCAACTGGCCTCGCTTGCCGATGAAACACCGGAGGGCCGCTCCATCGCTATTCTCGCCAAAGAGCGCTATGGCTTACGGGGTCGGGAGGTTGCCGAGCCGCACGCAAAGTTCGTGCCGTTCAGTGCCCGGACACGTATGAGCGGCGTGGATTTCGTCGGGCCGGAAGGAAACATCACGCGCTCCATTCGCAAGGGGGCCGCCGAGGCGATGCGGCACTACGTGGAACAGGGGGGGGGGCTCTATCCCGCCACGGTGGCGGGAGGCGTGGAGCAGATCGCCCGAAGCGGCGGCACGCCGATTGTGGTAGCCGACGGCAAACGCGTTCTCGGCGTCGTTCATCTGAAAGATGTGGTGAAGGGCGGCATACGGGAGCGTTTTGCTCGCTTGCGCAAAATGGGAATCCGCACCATCATGATCACGGGTGATAATCCGCTGACGGCAGCGGCGATAGCAGCCGAGGCGGGCGTTGATGATTTTATGGCGGAGGCAAAGCCGGAAGACAAACTGAATCTCATCCGCATGGAACAAGCCAAGGGGCACATGGTGGCAATGATCGGGGACGGCACCAATGACTCGCCCGCCCTCGCGCAGTCGGACGTGGGTGTCGCGATGCATTCCGGAACCCAGGCCGCGCGCGAAGCCGGCAACATGGTGGATCTCGAAAGCAACCCGACCAAGCTCCTGGAAATCGTAGAAATCGGCAAGCAGATTCTGATGACGCGCGGAGCGCTCACGACATTCAGTTTCGCCAATGATGTTGCCAAGTATTTCGCGATCCTGCCCGCGATGTTCAGCACCCTGTACGCGGTGAAGGGGGGGGAGGGACCGCTTGCGAAATTGAATGTCATGCATTTGCATTCGCCCGAGAGCGCTATCTTAAGCGCGGTGGTGTTCAATGCACTGATTATCGTCGCATTGATCCCGCTCGCCCTGCGAGGCGTGAAATATCGCCCCATAGGCGCATCGGCCCTCCTCGTCAGGAACATGGTTATTTACGGACTGGGCGGTATCGTTGCGCCGTTCATCGGAATAAAGGTGCTTGACATGCTCCTTGTCGCGATGGGACTTGTGTAGCGCGGAGGTTATGACAATGATTTTTGCGAAGGCGCTTCGATTATTTCTTGTGTTGACGCTTTTGACCGGCGTGGTCTACCCGATCGGAATGACGATAATGGCGAAGATGCTTTTCCCCGAGCGTGCCGAAGGGAGTATTGTGAAATGGAAGGGCGTACCCGCTGGCTCCGCCCTCCTTGCGCAGAAGTTTGAAAGTCCCCGGTATTTTCATCCCCGCCCCTCGGCATGTGATTTCAACACGATCCCCTCCGGTGCCAGCAATCAGGGGCCGACAAGCACGGCGCTAAAAAAAGCAGTTCAGGAGCGCGCCGTGAATCTTCGTGCCGCTCACGCGTTGCATCCCGATGCCCCTGTCCCTCTCGATTTACTTTTTGCATCCGGAAGCGGGTTGGACCCGCACATCAGCCCGGCGGCCATGGCCTTTCAAATGGACAGGGTCGCCAGGGCGCGTGGGTTCACGCCCCCGCAGCGGGCACGGTTGGAGAAAGTCTCCCGGGAGCTGATCGAGCCGCCACAGTTCGGTTTCCTTGGTGAAGCCCGTGTCAATGTTTTGCTTCTTAATCTCGCCCTCGATAATCTATAATGAAGCCACATTATGAATGAAGAATTGCGGCCCAGTCCTGATGCATTGCTCTCGGCTATAAAACAGGCGGATGTGGAGCAGCGTCGCGGAAAGCTCACGATCTTCCTGGGCATGTGCGCCGGGGTGGGAAAAACCTATGCCATGTTGAAAGTGGCTCACCATCGTAAAACCGACGGGATCGCTGTAGCAATCGCGGTGGCGGAGACGCACGGCCGTTCGGAGACGGAGGTGCTGCTGGCCGGACTGCCGGTCATACCCCTCCGCCCCGTAGAGTATCATGGCGTCACGTTGCGCGAAATGGACCTGGATGCCGCTCTTCAGCGCAAACCCCAGCTCGTCCTGGTGGATGAACTGGCGCACACCAACGCACCCGGCAGCCGTCATCCCAAGCGCTATCAGGACGTTTTGGAGCTGTTGGACGCAGGGATCGATGTCTATACGACGCTTAATGTGCAGCATCTTGAGAGCCGCGTTGATGTGGTCCGGCAGATTACCGGCGTGGACGTTCATGAAACCGTCCCCGATTCAATTCTGGATCAAGCCGACAAGATACAACTGGTAGACCTGACCCCGGAGGAGTTGCGCGAACGTCTGGCTGAGGGCAAGGTGTATGTGGGCGAAATGGCGGAGACTGCCGCCGCTCATTTCTTCCGCGAGGAGAACCTGACGGCCCTGCGCGAAATGGCCTTGCGCATCACCGCGGAGCACGTCAGCCAGGATTTGCGCGACGCCATGGCGGTCCGCCAGATTACGGGACCGTGGCGAACCAATGCAAAACTCATGGTCGCCGTCGGGCCGAGCCCTTTCTCTGAGGAATTGATCCGCTGGACACGGCGCACTGCATCTGCACTGGACGCGCCGTGGGTTGCTGTCTATGTGGAGTCTGCCGTCTCCTTGAGCGAAGAGGAAAAACTGCGGCTTGCGAAGACTCTCTCCATGGCCCGGCAATTGGGCGCGCACGTGATCTCTACCGCCGGCCATGATCTTGTCAGCGCGCTTCTGCGCGTGGCGCGGGAAGAGAACGTTACGCAGATTGTAGTCGGCAAGCCTCCAGGGAGCCCCCTTATAGAATTCCTTAAGGGCGGATCGCTGGTGCAAAAGTTGATCCGTCGGAGCGGCGCTATTGACGTGTGCGTGGTGCGGGCTGAAGAAAGACAGGAGCGCCCGCGCCCATCAGCCTGGAAAACAATAAAATTCAGGCCATGGGCGATGGAAATCGGCATCGGGGCACTGTCGGTCGGCGCCGTCACCGGGATCTGCTGGCTGCTGAGGGAAATCACCGGTTACTGGGCAATCGCCTTGATCTATCTCACCCTGGTGGTTTTTCTCGCCACGAAACTGCGGCGTGTGACCATGCTGTTGATTGCCACCGCCAGCGCATTGCTCTGGAATTATCTTTTTATACCACCGGTGTTCACCTTCCGAATATCGCATTTTCCCGACGCACTGATGTTTGTCATGTACTTCATTGTCGCCCTGGTCATCGGCCAACTGACGGCCAGACTGCGCCTCCGGGAAATGGTTGAACGGAAGCGCGAGCAGCGCACCGCCGCTCTCTATCGTCTCGCACAAGGCGTGGTTGAGAGCACCACACTGGATGAGGGTCTGCGCAGGGCGATGCAGGAAATCCAGAGTGCATTCCATGCACAATCCGCCATCTTGCTGGTGGGAGAGAACGGTCAGCTCAGCGATCGTCCTCATCCTGCCAGCACCTGGCCTATGAGTGACAAAGAGAAAAGCTTGGCTATCTGGGCCTTAATGCATGGACAGCCTTCGGGCCGTTTTACCGACACGTTGCCCGAAGCCGATTCCCTGCATCTACCCCTGCAAACTACCAAGAACAAGGTGGGTGTTTTGACGGTTCATTTTCGTAACCGGCGGTCCCTGGCGCTGGATGAGCGCGAATTGCTGGAGACATTTGCGGATCAGATCGCGGTCATGATTGAACGCTATTGGCTGATCCAGCAGACCGGCCGCAGCCGCTTGATTGAAGAATCTGAGAAGTTATACAAAACCATTTTTGACTGCGTTTCCCACGAACTCAAAACACCGCTGGCCGTGATCCAGGCGGCTGCCGCCGAATTGGGTCTGATTTTTGATCGAATCAAAGAGGCTGGGGAGGGGAGAAATATTCTCAATGAAATCGAAACAGCGTCCCGCCGGCTGAGCGGAATTGTGGATAACCTCTTGAGCATGACGCGCATTGAATCAGAGCGGTACAGACTCGAACCGGCATGGTGCGACGTGGATGAAATCATCGATTCCGCGTGTCAGCAGGTGAGTGATCTGCTCGAACAACGCCGACTTTCCGTCATTGTGCCGGAAGATATGCCGTCCATCAAAGTGGATCCCGGTTTTGTGGAGCAAGCGCTGATCAATCTATTATCGAACGCCGCGTTGTACAGTCCTGCGGGTACGGAAATCAAGGTCGCTGCCCACATGGATGGCCCTCATCTCATCCTTCGGGTGATGGATGAAGGTCCGGGCCTCTCACCGGAAATGGCGAGCCGTGCTTTTGAAAAGTTCTATCGCGGCCCGAATGCGCCCCCCGGCGGAATCGGCCTCGGCCTGTCGATCGTACGCGGCTTGATACACGCGCTCGGTGGAGAGGTAGCGGCGGAGAACAATCCGGAGCGCGGCGCCACTTTCACCATGCGGATTCCGGTGGAAACAAGGATAATCACGGTGAGAACATGACGGGCGCAAAAGGCAAACCGGTGGCGCTTGTTATTGACGATGAAACCCAGATACGACGGCTTCTGCGAATAGCGCTTGAGGCGGAGGGATATGCGGTATATGAAGCGAAATCGGGGCAGGAGGGACTGACTACCGCTGTGTTCAGGCGCCCTGAGGTAATCATCCTTGACTTGGGCCTGCCTGACATGGATGGCACGGAGGTGCTCAAACGGCTGCGGGAATGGAGCAAGGTCCCTGTCTTGATCCTCTCTGTCAGGGAAGACGTGCAGGAGAAGGTCACCGCCCTGGACTTAGGCGCGGACGATTATCTGAGCAAGCCGTTCCATCCGGATGAATTGATGGCGCGCCTGCGCGTGCTCCGCCGTCATTCACCCTTAGAACCTGAAGAGCCTGTATTTGAATCCGGGCTGTTGCGTATTGATTATCTCTCGCGGAGAGTGACTGTACACGGCAAGGAAATTCACCTGACAGCGACGGAGTACACCCTGCTCCGAGTATTGGCCCGGCATGAGGGGAGGGTGGTAACGCACCGTCAGTTGTTGCGCGAGGTCTGGGGCCCTAACGCAGAAGAACGGTCGCAATATCTGCGCGTGTACATGAACCATCTCCGCAAGAAAATCGAGGCGGATCCGACACAGCCGAGTATGATCAAAACGGAGTCCGGTATCGGCTATCGTATGATATCTGAAAAGGTCTGATCTCTTGGAAGGATGACCTCGAAATCGCAGGGGGGGAGAGTGTATTTGTTATATACGGACCGGATCGGCGCGAATACGCAAACAGAATTCCGCTACAGCTCACCCCAATCTTTTAATGATGGAAAAAACCATCCGTAATTGATCCCGCGCCATCACGCCCATGTCAATCGCGTCAGAGTGGCTCACCCAGTTCAGCGCGTACTGGCAGAGGAAGAGGCCGTTCCACGCAATGAAGCCCGCCGCGAGTATGACGGCGAGCACCCCGATTCCTCTCGCGCGCATCCACTCGTAGACCGCGGCCATGCCGAGGGCGAGTATCGGGAGGCAGTTGTCAAACCTCCTCGCGCCGAAGCCTGTCCCCGCCCACCAGTCATCCACGATCGAATTGAGGTAGAGCTGCAGGATGAACACCATGAGGAGCGAGAGGCCGAGGAGCCTCTCCCTTTTGAGAAAGGCGGGCAGGCCTGCGAAGCCGAGGATGAGGGCAGGAGTCCAGCTCAGGAGGCCATGCCGGGAGGAGAAGAGCACCTCCAACGCGGCTGGCCGTCCCCAGTGGAGAAAGCCTACCCCCTGGGGGATTGTCAGGCATGAGCCATAGGTTAACTTCCACATATATATCTGAGGGGAGAAGGCGGCGAGGGCGCACGCCCCCATGAGCAGCGCGCCGGGGAGCCTGTGACCGGCGGGGATCTTCTGCGCTCCGCCCAGTGCCCCCAGGATCGGAACACAGAGGAAGATGATATTCTGCGTCCGCACGAGCGCCATCAGGCCTCCGGCAGCTCCAAGGAGGCACCAGTACGGGATGGTCCCGCGATCCCTCGCCTTCAGCCAGAGCCAGATGAAGAGGCTCACCGAGAAGAAGGATTGCGCATGGGACATCGAGGGGTAGAGGAAGAGGTAGGCGGGAAGAAACGAAGCCAGCCATATAGTGAGGACGGAGAGGAGGGAGGCGAACGTTGAAAAATAGCGCGAGCAGATAAGGAAGAGGAGGATGATACCCAGAAAGCAGTAGAGGTGCGTCCCGATCGCGATCGCCAGCGTGTAGGGAGCGGAGTAGCCGTCAACCGCGATACTCATGCCGCTCGCGTTCATCCGGCTGGCGGTCACATGCCCCAGAAAGAAGAAGGGGGACCAGAGGAGCGCGCAGCCCACGGGCGTGTGGTTCCACGCGTAGCCGGTGGAGGTGGTGATGATCTCGACCGGTTCGCGGCTTCCCGGGTAATTGAAGTAGTGTTCGAGTTCGTTGGCGGTATTGACGTCGCCGTCGAACCATGCGGAACGCAGGTATGCATAGAGACGGGCGCCGTCGCCATGCACGATCGTGTCGCGATGGATGAGCCGGCCCGCTGTGCCGGACGCGATTACCCTCGCGGTCGCAAGGTTGAAGGCGGTCAGCATGGCCGCGAACACGACGGTCAAAACCAGGAGCGCACCCTTGTGACCTGTTTCCATAATGGGAACCCCCATGTATATGTGTGAACTAATCAAACCGTCTTTATGCTGTCCGGAAACTTCGCGCATTCTTCTGGCCGGGCGTCCTTCCAACGCTGTTTCGCCGATTCCCCGGTTCGCCCACTCTCCGGTTCGGTCGATTCCTTTCAGTCCAGGTCGATTGGCCGGATCGGCCTGCCGGTATCTCCGGATTCCTCGACCTCTTTCTTTTTCTCGCGGAAGGTTTCCTCAAGGCGCTTCAGCTTGTGCTTTTCCTTTTCCTGCGCCGCCTTGAATTTCTCTTCCGTCAGGGCCGCGCTGCATTTGGCCGCCTGCACCGCATCCGCCAGCGCGTCTCCGGATTTGGTTTTGTCCCTCGCCTCAAAATGGCGGATGACCTTGCCGTTTTCGGTATTCACCTCGAGCATCCCCTTGCACATGGGGCACGTGACATAGACCGTCCGCTCTTTGGGCATGGCACCCTCCGCGAGTCGAAATTAGATACTGCGAGTTTGTAATGCCTCAGATACAGGGTGTGCGACAAAGTTTTCGCCACTGATTTTCACGGATGATTGACGGATATGCACGGATTGATTATGGTATGTATCCGCGCGCATCCGTAATAATCAGTGTACATCCGTGGTAAAACCCCATAACTGGCACATCATGCTAGTTTAAGCATGCTAGTTTAAGCTTTACACCTTGTGCTTTTCACTGTAGTTAAAACACTCTCACCGCGGTTGATTTAAAGGTCACATACACGATCTCTCCCGGCTGGAGCGCCATTTCCCTGAACGACTGTTCGGTCACCAGGACGCAAAACTCGACGCCGGCGGCCACCACGAGCCTCACCCGGTGGCCGTGCGTGCTCGAGGAAACGAGCCGACCCGCGAACGAGTTGCGCGCGCTCGAGTGGAGCTCCATCCTGGAGACGATGATATTCGTGGGATCGATCGCGACATGCACGCTCCCCGAGAGAGTGGTGTCAGCCTCGATCTGCACTCCCCCCCTCAGGGAGATTATCGTGAGGCCGTTGCGTTCGCCGGTAACCGTCCCCCGGAAGATATTCTCCGGGTGCGCCGGCACGGGCCTGCCCCGGATGATCGAAACGACGCGCGTGGAGAGGCGGTATGCCTGTTCGAGGTTGTGGGTGGCGAATACAACCGTGAAATTGTTCGTGTCGCTGAGAGAGGCGATCAGCGTCTCGATCCGGGCCGCGTTGTCGCTGTCAATATTCGCCGTCGGCTCATCGAGGAGGAGAATTCGCGGCTCCACCACGAGCGCCCGCGCAATGGCGACCATCTGTGCCTCGCCGTCCGAGAGCTCCCTCGCATTCCTCCGGCCGAATCCTTCGATACCGGCCTGTTTCAATGCGCGGTCAATTCTCGCCGTGCGCGCTGCGCGGGGGGTGCCTCTGAATTTGAGGCCGTAACCGACATTCTCCTCAACCGTCCCCTGGAACAGGAACGGCCTTTGTGTGACCATGGTGACCGCGCGGCGCCATTCCGCCGGGGCGGCGGAGGACAGTCCGAGCGCCATGCCCTCCATGCTGATGCTCCCCCGGTCGGCCTGCCTGAGGCCCGCGACCAGGCCGAGCAGTGTGCTCTTACCCGAGCCGTTGGGGCCGAGGAGCGCCGTGATTGTCCCCTCCGCGATCTCGAGCTGCTCGACCGCCAGGGTGAAGGCGCTCCCGTATGATTTGACCAACCCTTCGATCCGGAGCATGGTCCGCCTCATGTATCTCTTCGCCGCACTATCTTACCTTCGCTGGAGGCATTGGAAAAGTATATTAATGCCGAACGCCACGGCGAGGAGAATGAGGCCGAGGGCGATCGCGAGGGCGAACTCGCCGCGCCCGGTTTCGAGGGCGATGGCAGTTGGAATATTGCGGGTGTAGAATCTGATGTTTCCGCCCAGCATCATCGAGACCCCCACCTCTGCGAACACGCGGCCGAATCCCGCGATGATCGCCGCGAACAGCGCAAAGCGGCCTTCACTCAGAACGACGCGGGCCGCCTGCCGTTCGCTCGCCCCGAGGGTGAGCGCGGTGTCACGGGCGCGCGTGTCCACGTGCTGTACCGCTGAGATGCTGAGGGCGGTGATGATGGGAAGGGCGAGGACGAATTGCCCGATGATCATCGCGAGCGGCGTGAAGAGCAGGTTGAGCGAGCCGAGCGGCCCCTGGCGCGACAGGACGGAATAGACCATGAGGCCGACGACCACCGTGGGGAGGGCGAGGAGGGTATTGAAGACCGTGATGACGAGTCCCTTCCCGTGGAACTCGCGGGACGCGATTGAGAAGCCGAGCGGGACTCCGACTGCGGAGGCGATGAGCGTTGAGGCGGTGGCTATTTTGATTGAAACGAGAGAGATCCCCAGCACCTCGGGGTTGCAGTGGAGTATGAGGCGGAGCGCCTCGCGGAAACCGTCAATGAGGTAGCTCAATCCCCCGCGCCTCCTGATATGCGTTGGGGTGGAACAGGACGGAACCCTTCTTTTTAAAGTCCCCGATCATATTTTGGCCCTCGGGCGAGGTCAGCCAGCCGATGAGGCACATTGCGTGAATATAGCCCACGTGACGATGACGCGCGGGACTCACGGCGATGATCGCGTATTGATTCAGCAGGCGGCGGTCCCCCTCGCAGAGAATCCGGAGCTCCACCTTATCCGAAAACGCCGTGTAGGTGGCCCGGTCCGCGAGGCAGTATCCCTTCTTCTCGTCGGCGATGGTGAGTGTTGCGCCCATCCCTTGGCCTGTCTCCATATACCATGTGCCTTTGGGCGCGATGGCGGCTTCTTTCCAGAGCGCCTTTTCCTTCTCGTGTGTCCCGGAACCGTCGCCGCGGGAGACAAATGGCGCTTTCGCGCCCGCAATAGCCTTGAGCGCGACGACAGCGTCTCGTTTCCCCCCGATGCGCGAGGGGTCATTTTCAGGGCCGACGATGACGAAATCGTTGTACATCACCTCTCTCCTGTTGACGCCGTAACCATCCCTGACGAACGTCTCCTCTGCCTTGGGATCATGCACCAGGATGGCGTCCACGTCTCCATTTCGTGCGAGGGCGATGGCCTTGCCCGACCCGACGGAGATGACGTCCACCTTCAGGTTGAGCCGTTTCTCAAACGGCGGCAGGATCGAATCGAGAAGCCCCGTATCAACCGTGCTTGTGGTGGTGGCGAGCTTCAGCCGCCCCGCCGCGTGACTCGCGATTGACGTTACTATCAGGGCACACAGCAAAAGAACAAGTTGAACCATCTTTTTATGTATCATGATCTACACTCCTCAACTCATTAAAATGTAATTTATCACCACGGAGACACGGAGGACCTTAAAACAGCAAAAACAGTTTTTCGTTTCTGGTTTCTAGGGTAAAAAGTAATCTGTGTTTATCCCTGCCTGCCTGCCGGCAGGTGTGTTCATCTGTGGTTAAAATCAATATGTGATAATCCGCGATGAATAAACGTAACATTTTCTCCGTGCTCTCCGCGCCTCCGTGGTGAAATTCAATAAAAATCCCCCTCCTCCGTGGTTGGGAAGAGAGGGAAAATTTCAGCGTTCGCTCCTTTCCAGGCACGGGAGGCGCCGGGATTTCCCCCGGCACCCTGTCGGCCGCCCCGCCTGGAAATTTCTTCCGTAGCGATAGACGGCTCGGAGCAATCACTATGGTATATGCTGACATCTGCCCGCGCAACAGGTAAATTTATTTCTGGTAAATTTATTTCTTTACAACGCCTGATGTGGTAGTATAAACGCGTTATCGGGTTCAACTCAGAAAGGAGGAGGCCTGCGGGGATGAAACCGGATGACCACTATACGGAGTCTGATTACGAAGAGCGGGAAGACGGTTCAGAGAGGGTTCAAAAAATCAGGAAGGCACAAGGGGGGAGGGGATTGAGCGGTAAGCGGCCTGACAGTTTCTCCATGGGGACTTATTTAGGTGAGAGGGGCAAGAGATCGAGGCGAATCAGAAGACATGATAAATTTTGAGCACCCGAGCACCGTGCTCATTGTATATACTCACAGAGAGCGGAAACGCCCGCGCGTAGTTACACTATAAACATCACCCGTGAGGGGTGCATGGGAGGACGTACGGGCAGTACTCGTGCGTTGTATAGCGGGGCATTATGAGTGTGGGATCATTTGAGGCATCCGCCCAGAGGGCGGGTGCTTTTTTTTGATATAGCCTCGCGGCACGCGTTTTACTGAGAGCTCATTTTACGCATATCTGCTTACCGAAGCAAGAAAGGAGCGCGTGTGATCCTATTCGCCAAGCTTCTGGGCGGACTTTTCCTGGGATGGGGGATCGGGGCCAACAACTCCGCCGATATTTTTGGGACGGCGGTAGCCACAAATTCGATCCGTTACAAGACAGCCATCATCCTCATCGCCATTTTCGTCGCGCTGGGAGCGATTGTGGAAGGCCCGAAGCTTTACCACAGCTACCGTTTCTCAACGACGATCACGATGACCCTCGCCTTCGTTGCGACCATGAGCGCCGCGGTGACCATCTGTGTCTGCACATACATGAGCCTCCCCGCCTCCGCTTCGCAGGCGGCAGTGGGAGGCGTCATGGGGATCGCCATATGGGCGAATGGTATGGGAGGGGCCGATTGGGGTAAGCTCGGGGTCTGGGGATGTTGCTGGGTGCTCAGCCCCCTGGCGTCTGCATGCATTGCGTTCATGTTTATGAAATTCGTGGGGCCGCTCATCCAGCGTCACATAAAGAATGTGGAGTTCCTCAACTCTATCTATAAGATCGGTTTCATCATCATCGGGTGCTATGCCGCCTATACCCTTGGCGGGAACAATGTCGTCGTCACCACGGGGCCATTTTATCAGGCCGGGCTCTTCGGCGACCCTTCTCACTACTGGCCCGCCGTGATCGCGGCGGCCTTCGGGGCCGTGAGCATTTCCGCCGGCGCGCTCACCTATGCCCGCAAGGTGATGCGGACGGTGGGCCATGGCATCACGGCGCTTGACCCGTTCTCAGCACTCGTGGTAGTCCTCTCGCACGCGATCGCGATTCACCTCTCCACGCAGTTCCATATACCGGTTTCATCCGCCCAGGCCACCGTGGGGGCTGTCGCCGGCGTGGGTTTCTCAAAGGGGATGCGGACGGTGAATTCGAGGATGCTGGCGACGATCTTCTGCGGCTGGGTGCTGACGCCGGCGGTCTCGGCGTTTCTCGCTCTGGGGATTGCATATATCATCGGGGTACGCTAACAAAAGGAGGGCACCATCATGTTCTGGGACAAGAAAGAGCAGCAGGTTAAGGAGTTCATGAAGGAGCACCTCGAAAAGGTCAAGGAGTGCCTCGACCTCTTCGAGACCACGATCGCGCTCTACCTGGACGGCAAGGAAGAGGAGGCTAACGTGAGCTCCTACAATGTTCATAAGAAGGAGCACGAGGCCGACGAGTGCAGGCGCAAAATCCTCGCGAAACTTTCCGAGGGGGCATTTCTCCCCTTCTTCCGCGAGGACTACATCGGGATCGTGGAGCTGGTGGACAAGATCGCCAACAGGGCCAAGACGGTGACGCAGACAATGGTCATCGAAGGGCCGAAGATACCGCAGGAGATGCATGAGGACATCAGGGCGCTCACGAACAAAGCGGTGATCACACTGGAGCCCCTCGTGAAGCTGTTCGACGTTCCCCTCCTCGACAGGTCAAAGTCGCTCGCGCTC
>JAPLCX010000038.1 GCA_026392035.1 Candidatus Auribacterota bacterium
CTTTTCTTCCGAAGAGAGTATAATCTTGAATGGGCTTGTTCTGGGCACAATACGCCTCCTTCTTTGTCTTCGTATTGTGCCGCATCCGTTCTTGAAAAGCAATATTTATATGTCATCATATTTATGATACTGTGTACTTAGCCTGGTATCGAGTGCCCGCTCATAGCGCCCGGCCCGCAGTGAGGAGGTTCAGTGATCGTGAGGATCATCTACGCGTTCTCATTATGGCTTGTCGCCCTTCTGCTCTTTCTGAGCCTCTACTCCTATGACCCGATGGATGTCACCTACAATACCACGCATCCGAATTACCCGCAGAACAACAGCGTGGGGATAGTCGGTTCATGGGCCGCATTCGGGTGCCTCCTTGCGCTCGGTTTTGCCTCATACGCGATCGTGTTCATACTCTTTTACCTGGGGTGCGTATTCCTTCGCGGCGGAGGCTCGGGCGTCCGCCCCATGAGATCGGTGCGCGCCGCCTCCGCTGTCCTGATGCTGATCTCCCTCGCCTGTTTGTTTCAGCTGCCGATGGGCACCTGGTGCACGGTAGAGGCGAGGCGGCTGAACCTCGTCGGCGCCGGCGGGGTGGTGGGCGATCTACTGGGCGTGAATCTCCTGCTCCCCTGCGTCGGTGTCGCCGGTTCGATCGGCCTGTGTGCGGCGCTGTGCATCGCATCCACGCTCGTCTTTATCCGATTCAACGCATTCCGCTTCATAGGGTTTTCCTTCACGAAGCTCTCCGGCGCAATCGGCCATTCGGCCAGGGTCTCCGCGGAGGTCATCAGCCAGAAGCGGCGGATGATCCCTCTCGGCGTGCACAAGGTGCGGGTGCGGCCGTTCGCGGGGCTGTACCGGCGCACGAGAAAGGTGAAGATCACGGTTCCTCCCGCCGCTGAGGCGCAGCGAGAGATCGGGCTTCCCAGATTTGAGAAGCGTGTGCCTGATCGGGCCGGGAAAGAGGCGGCACAGGTGGGGCTCCTACCGCGCCACCGCAAGCCGAGATCCACGGGCGCGTATAAACTCCCCGGCGTCGGTCTCCTGCACGAACCGGTCGCCGCGAGGGGCAAGCAGGTAGAGGAAGACCTCCAGAAGAACGTTGATGTCCTCCAGCTCACCCTGAAGGAATTCGGCATTGATGCGGAAGTGGGGAACGTGATCCGGGGCCCGGTGATCACGCGCTATGAGGTGCATCCCGCGGCCGGCGTCAAGGTGCAGAGGATCACCACGCTGACCGACGATCTGGCGCTCGCGATGGCGGCGAGCAGCATCAGGATCGTCGCGCCCATCCCCGGGAAGTCGGCGGTCGGCATAGAGATTCCGAACCTCAAGGCGACGCTCGTCGGCCTGAAGGAGATGCTGCTCTCGAAGGAATACCGGCAGCCCCCCAGGTATATCCCGCTGGCGATCGGCAAGGAGATCTCGGGGAATCCGGTGATCGCGGATCTGAGAGAGATGCCGCACCTGCTCATCGCGGGGGCCACGGGTTCGGGGAAGACGGTGTGCGTGAACAGCTTGATTCTCACCATGCTCTTCTCCTGCACCCCCGATGAGCTCAAGTTCATCCTCATTGATCCCAAACGGGTGGAGATGACCCAGTACCGCGACATCCCGCATCTGCTCACGCCGGTGGTGACGGAGAGCAGGGCCGTGGCTCAGGCACTCCGCTGGGCGGTGAGGGAGATGGAGCGGCGCTACGGCCTCTTCTCTCACGAGATCGTCCGCGATATCATCGGGTACAACACGAATATCAAACAGAGCGGTGCGGCGGCGCGGGGTGAGGAGGGCGAACCACGGGAAGCGCTCCCGGTCATTGTCATCATCATTGACGAGCTGGCGGACCTGATGCTCGTGGCCCGCAAGGACATCGAGGACCCGATCATCCGCCTGGCCCAGATGGGGCGGGCCGCCGGCCTGCACATCATCCTCGCCACACAACGCCCCTCGGTGAATGTCATCACCGGCTTGATCAAGGCCAATTTCCCCACCCGGATTGCCTTCAAGGTCGCCTCGAAAGTCGATTCAAAGGTCATTCTGGATACCATGGGGGCTGATAAGCTGGTCGGTTGCGGCGACATGATTTTCATGCCGCCCGGTTCCTCCCGGCGGCTCAGGATACAGGGGACGCTGGTGGATGACGCGGAGATCAACGCGACGGTGGAGTTCGTGAAATCGCAGGGCAGCCCGGATTACCGGGAGGATATCCTCTCCGCTGAAGCGGACAGCGCATTGAGCTATGAGGATATCGATGACAATCTCTACGATGAGGCCGTGAGCGTGGTGCGGCAGCTCGGGCAGGCGTCGGCATCGCTGCTCCAGAGAAGGATGCGCATCGGCTACACGCGCGCGGCCAGGATCGTGGACATGATGGAAGAGCGGGGCGTGGTCGGCCCCCAGCAGGGAAGCAAGGCGAGGGAAGTATTATAATAAATCACTCTTGTCCAAAATAGGAGTCAAATAACCTGAGATAAAAAGCCTCCATGATGAGGTAAGATGGAGTTCTCACACAACCATCGGAGCGGTGCACGCGCACCGCAACACCACATCAAGGAGGCGTCATCATGATACG
>JAPLCX010000039.1 GCA_026392035.1 Candidatus Auribacterota bacterium
GTGGCTCTGTGAGGGGAAGAGTACATCTCTTCTAGCCCCCCTCACCCTAACCCTCTCCCCCCAGACATTGGGGGGAGAGGGAACAGTCATGGGGACATTTCTAATTTGGTAAGAAGGGGACATTTCTATTTTGGCTGGACAGCATCCTTTTGCGTAATGGGGCATCCATGCGCATGTCATTTAATCATCCGACGTCTCATGAGATAGATACTCCCGTAGAAGAGGGCGACCGCGGGGACGATGAGGATGGCGGCGCTGATATGAGGGTGCGGCGGGATGTGACCGAGGATGAGCGCGCGGCAGATGGTAACCGCATGGGTGAGCGGGGAACAGTATGCCAGGACCCTCAGCCACCAGGGGAAGCTGTCGAGGGGGAAGAATATGCCGGAGAAGAAGAAAAGGGGTGTGATAATCAGTTCGAAGAAATAGCTGAAAAAATCAAAGCTCCGGCTCAACGATGTCACGAGCATCGCGAGGCTCGCAAAGTGAAGCCCGACAATAAAAATGAGCAGCGGGACCAGCAGCGACCACCATGAGTGGACCAGGCCGAATACCGCCACCACCGCAAACATGAGCACGCCGCTGAAGAGCGCCTTGCTCGCACCCCAGACGATATCCCCCGCCACCGCATCCTCGAGATTCACCGGCGTGACAACGATGGCGTCATATGTTTTTAAATGAAACATCTTCAGAAAGCTCGCGTAGGTGCACTCGTACGTTGCGGCGAACATCCCCGCGGAGACAATGACGCCCGGGGCGAGGAATTGAACGTAGGAGACACCCTGCATCTCCCCGAGGAACTTTCCCAGGCCCAGGCCCATCGCGAGCAGGTAGAGAACCGGGTCGCCCAGGTTGCCCATCAGGTTCACGTAGATGTATTTCATGAAGGAGTCGAAGTTCCTCCGCCACACCTTCCAGAATCGTAACGATATCCTAATCAACGAGATCCCTCCCCGTCAGTTTCAGGAACACGTCCTCGAGGGTCGCCGGACGCCTCAGAATGCGCCGGTACCCCTTGTCCGTCAGGTGCGTGAGCAAAGGCCTGCAGTCGTCACAGTAGAGATAGAGCTTCTGGTTCGTCTGCTCCACGGTCGCGTGGAAATACGTAATGTCCCGAATCACCTTTTCCTGCTCCCCGCCCGAGAGCACCAGCTCGAGCACCTCCTCCCCGATGAAGCGCCGGACCAGGTCCCGCGGCGGACCCGTCACCAGTATCTTTCCCCGGTCCATCACCGCCACGCGGTCGCACAGCTCAGCGGCCTCCTCCATATAGTGCGTGGTCAGGAGGAGCGTGACGTTCGCCTCCTTCAGCATCCGGAGCTTGTCCCAAATGAGGTGGCGCGCCTGCGGGTCGAGACCGACGGTCGGCTCATCGAGGATGAAAAGCCGCGGGTCATTGATCAGCCCCCTGGCGACCAGCAGTCTCCTCCGCATCCCCGACGACAGATCCTCTATCGTCGAGTGCTGTTTCTCCGTGAGCTGCACAAAATCGAGGAGTTCACGGCCGCACGTGGTCGCCCGCTCACGCGGGATGCCGAAATAGCGGGCATACACCGTGAGATTCGCGAGGACGTCGAAGTCGGTATCAAGGTTGTTGTCCTGAGGGACGACACCCAAATCTTTCTTGATGAGCTCCGGGTTGATATTCGGGTCTCTCCCGAGCACGCGAAGCTCCCCGTCCGTCCTCGGCGTCACGCAGTAAATCATCTTCATCGTGGTAGTCTTGCCCGCCCCATTGGGCCCGATGATGCCAAAGCACTCACCCTCATGCACCTCGACGTCGATGCCCGCGACGGCGAGGGTATCTCTGTACTGCTTGACAAGATTGTGCGCGGATACTGCGGGAGTCATAGCCCAACTTTCGCACTTGTAGTCGTAACTTCTTGCAAATGAACGACCGGGTTTTTGAGGCACTACAACGTCGTAGTGGTCTTCTGCCGTATTACGGTCTTCGTTTTGGGCAATTCTTGCCACTTGATTCCGAAAATCCTGTATATCTCCTTTTGGGCTTCCCCGGGAATACCCGCTTTCCTGATCCGATAAACCTCACCGCAATTGGTCGGCACGATAACCGTGTCATATGAATGTGTCTGTAATACTCTCTTTAACGTACTCCAGTTTATAAAAGCAGTTACGACAAAAGCAGACAGCCAGTCGGAAGTCGGATTACTCTGTCAAATCAAGCTGCCACTGGCGGGAGTTTAAGATGGTCGGATTTACTGAACGCTGCTCGAACCTTTTTTGAACAGCGTTCGGTAAAATCTCCATAAGTATATTACATCCGGCGAAGGATTGGGGACATTTATTCAACGCCATATCTTTAGACGACATCTCGCCCGATGCCGCTTGCGAACTCGACTCATACCCCGCGCTGGTTTTCTATGCGCCTCCGGGGTCGGGCTCGTTAGCCTGCTCCGCAGGCTCTAGGTACCTGTCTTTGACTCTCTGCCTAAGCTATATTTAATGTTGAGTAGTGCAGAACCCGCTCTGCGGCTCGTCACTGAACCACCGCAGCCAAAGTCCGCAAAAATTTCTTTTTATCTTTTCGGGCGCGCGCAAATAATCTTTTCAATTAGGAATCAATTTTTGCGGACTTTGCCCCCTTGCTATCGCAAGGACGAGCCGCTTCCCAACCCCTGTCCCGCTTTGCCGGACAAATAGGGCGGTCAAAAATTCCTTCCCCCTTTCCCCCTTCCTTTTTGCCCGCCTGCCAAGGCTTTGTCTGCGCCAAG
>JAPLCX010000040.1 GCA_026392035.1 Candidatus Auribacterota bacterium
CGGCCAGTTTTAACAGGTTTTCTTTCGTTGCTTCCGAATGCGTTAGATTTAATGTGGGATTTTTCATGCTTTAAGATTAGCACGAAAAGCCCACTATGTCACTTTATTTAAGACGTTTGTATTAGTAACAAGTAACGAGAAACTGTAGTTGCTGTTTTAAGATCCTCCGTGCCTCCGTGGTGAAAATCAACATTTTAAAAAACGAGGAAACTTCGGGTGTGCCTAATTGGTTGACCCTCATTCCGCCCGCTGGTATAGTTCACCGTAATGAGAGAGAAAATGGTCGCCTGGGGGGTCCAGGCCTACACGGCGCTCGGCCTCGTCACCGGGTCTCTCGCGCTGCGCGCGGTGCTGCGCGCCGACATGCGCGGCGCGTTTCTGTGGCTCGCGCTCTCGACGCTCATTGACGGCACCGACGGACCCCTCGCGCGGCGTTTCCGCTCCGCGCAGATCCTCCCCGACTTCAACGGGAGAAAGCTCGACGACATCGTGGACTACGTCAACTATGTTTTCATACCGGCGCTCATCCTTGCACGCTCTGACCTCCTGCCGGCGGGCCGGTGGGTGTGGGCCATGGTTCCGCTGCTCGCGAGCGCCTATGGCTTCTGCCAGGAGAAGGCGAAGACGGACAACGGCTACTTCACGGGATTCCCGAGCTACTGGAACATCGCCGTCCTCTACCTCTCCCTCTTCACGTTTCCCCGCGCACTCAATCTCCTCATCGTGCTCGCGCTCGCGGTGCTCGTCTTTATCCCGATCAGGTACATCGATCCGTTCAAAACGAAGCCGCTCGCCCGGTTGACGCGCCCGCTCACGGTCGCGTGGGCAGTCTCCGTCCTCGCGCTCATTTTCCACATGCCGGACGTCAATCCGCTGCTCCTGCGCGCCTCGTTCCTCTATCCGTGCTACTACCTCCTGGCATCCTTCTGGATCAATGCCGGAATGCGATCAACGGTGGACCACAGATAAACACAGATCGCCGCAGATTGACACAGATACAGATGAGGGCGGAACAGGATGCGTGCAGATAGTTTCATATAATGTCACTATAAACGCGCAATGAGAAGTTAGCAACTATAGTCAACATCTGTGTTTATCTGTGTTCATCTATGATTATCTGTGATGAAAGTTGAAGTGGGCGTGGCGGAAAGCGACGGCAGGTGAGCCTCGAAACTACGTAGATGGTCAAGAGACCGCTCAGCATGGCGATTGTCTTGAATGGGAAGAGCGTGCCCGCAACCGGGTCCCACCAGGGGTAGGGAATGATCCGCGGGATGCGCAGGAGAGGGTCGCCGCCGCCGAAACGCAGGGCGAACGAAACCACCAATCCTGCAATCGAACCCGGCCGGTTCGCGGATTTACAGAAGAGGGCCATCGTCAATTGCGGGAAGAGGATGACGTACACGAAATCGCTGCAGAGGTACCAGAGCGCCTGAACGCTCTTTATCCTGAGTGCCATAAGCGTCGCGGCGGCGCCGATGACGACTGTGGAAATCCTGAGTGTGACCCGCAGGGAACGCTCGCTCGCATCAGGATTGATGATCCTCCAGTACCAGTTCCATGTGAACATCGCCGACGCGGAGAGAAACGATGAGTCAACAGAAGACATGACCGCTGCCGCGACCGCGCCGAGGCCGATGACGCCGATCCAGTAGGGTGTCAGATAGCGAAGGACATAGGGGAGGACCATTGCGGGGTACTCAATCCCGAGGCCCAGCGTCTTCCAGGGGAACACGCTGCCGATGATGCCGATGATGAGCGGCGGCACTGCCATGAGCGCGCACAAGAAACCGGCATAGATTGAAAACCGTTGAGCAATTTTCGCATTGGGGACGGCGAGCACCCTCTGGAAATAGACGTTCCACGGTATCCCGCCGAGGATGAGCAGGAATGACCAGTCCCACCAGTTCAGCACCCGAGGCAGCGTCCAGGCGGCGTTGTGCGAAAGACCGCGGATCGGCGGCAGGATCGATGTGAAGGAGCCACCCATGGCCCTGTAACGGACCGCCATCTCCGCGAACCCGCCGACATGGACCACCGCGAACGGGATCGCGACAACCAGGCCGACAAAAATGAACGCGAGCTGAACTACATCCGTGTACGCCACCGACCAGAGACCCCCGACGGTCGTGTAGCCGATGACGACACCGGCTGAGAGGACGATCGAGGTTGTCAGATCCAGATTCAATATCGTACCGAACGTCGTTCCGAGGGCGAGGAGGATGGCCGCGCTCCAGAATATCTCGCCGGCGAGCGCGGGGAAGAACAGAGCCGCTGCCATTCCCTTGCCGAAGCGCCTCTCGAATGGGTCGAGGAGCGTGGTGAACTCGAGGCGCCTCATAATCTTCGCGAAGAAGACTCCCCCCAAGATTAGGCTGAGAGAGTAACAGAGCCCCCCCTGCGCTCCCCAGGTGATTCCGTTCTTATAGATATTCTCGGCGGTGCCGTTGATGTAACCGCCGCAGACCCAGGTCGCCGTCATCGTGCACAGGGCGATCCAGAGCGGCATGTTCCTTCCCGCGAGGAGCAGGTCGGAGGTGGTTCCGGTGTCCCGCCGGCGCGAGTAATACACGCCCACCCAGAACACGATCGCGTAGAAGGCCACCATCCACCACAGGCCGCCCCAGTAGATTCCTTGCATATTCCTGTCGACCCTACTGTGTGTTGTTGTGGACTGATAATCCCCGCTGGCTACATACGTGTCGGCGTGATCATAATTTTGAAGTCGGCAAATCGCTGTTTCATTCCTTCGTTTTTCAAATCTTGGGATTTGGGATTTGGGATTTTGGATTTATCTCCCGGTACATTTCTCTATTCGCAATTGGCGCAAGGGCGCAGTAGAGCGCGAGCTTGAAGCTCTGCAGCCGAGTGATGCGATTGCGGGTGAGAATTCCGAAAGCCCCCTCCTTCGAACGCACATCTTCCTTCCCGCTCACCTCGTCCATGACGCTGGCGAGTTCCCTCTCCGCGCTCACTCTCTCCAGGAGATGGCGGGGAAAGGGCATCCCGGGCGTCGAACCGACAAATGTGTCCGTGCCGTCAAAAACAGCCACCCATCCCTTGAGCAGAGGGCCATACGGACCCGGTGCGATTCCGCCCTCCAGCCCGATTCCCAGGTCAGCCCTTGAGGCGCGAAATGCCCCTTCGGCCCTGCGGGCCGCGCCGCGCAGGATCTCCTCATCGGTAGAGGGGGTATGCGCGACCCCCGAATCAACCCCGTAATGCCTGATGGTCACGTCACCGAAGAGCTCGCGACATACCTCTTCCACCGCACCGCGCTTCACCCGGTTGAGCGAACCGACGTTGATAATCATATAATTCTCCCCACCCTAAAGAGTGGGCTACAACTGTCTGTGGGCTACAACTGCCTCGCTCGATAGCTGTTCCAACCCTTACGTGTGACCCACAAGCCCAAAAGGTGCGCTCTGTAACAACTCACCCTAACCCGACTTTCGCAGATTTTGGCATAGAAGCCCAGCTTTCATAGGAAAGGAGGGCATTTTAGCTTCGAGTCTCCAACACATTTTTTACGTGACCTTCCCGCCGTGTATAAATGCGCGGAGGCGGTTGCTCGGGCAAATTCCA
>JAPLCX010000041.1 GCA_026392035.1 Candidatus Auribacterota bacterium
CGTACACCGTGTCGGTTCCACTCAGCGCCGGGGAGGAAGATATATCACCGCCGGTCTCATAGCTCCACGAGAGCAGGCCGGTCAGATCAACCGCGCAGTAGAGGCGGTTGTCATCAGAGCCCACCCATACCGTGTCGGCACCCACTGCCGGCGCCGATGAAATAGGCTCAGCGGCAGCGTAGCTCCAGAGCAAGGTCCCCCCCGAGTCAACGCTATAGAATCGGTTGTCCCCGGCGCCCACATAGACGGCACCCACAGAACTCAACGCCGGAGAAGAGGAAATCTCACTGCCCGCTCGATAACTCCACTTCAGCACAGGGCTGAGAGGGCCTACGGCGGAGCTCTTACCCGTGCGCTGCGCGTCATTATGGAACATCGGCCACCAGCCGCTGGCGGGATAGGTGTAATGGAGAATGATGCACAAAGCAGTGAGTGCGAGGACAGTCAATCGGCAGCGAGGAATTGAGTGTTGCATACGCCCCCTCCTCTGTTTCGGTGTCTCAGAAACAAACGCCATCGAGTGCGCGGAGATTCCTGTACGTTCCTGTTACTTTCAGGTGTCACAAGGCAGCCCGCTTGATTTTGCCGCATGGCGTCCTGCCCTGGATAGCACGCACGCGCTTACTATGTGATATATATACACAATCCTTTCATCTCCGCAACACCACTAAATAATCCACAGATCACCCATATCAAATGCGTGCCGGTATCTGGATTGACATTATTTATAGCTTCGCAGCTTTACCATTTTGGGATAGGCAAAATTTCGTAACTTCTTGCAGTAGATACCCACGGGAATGCCGTGGAATTCTGCCCCTTCGGGAACGATTAAAGGCAACCCTTCTTAGCCTGCACTTGGGTTCTTCCAATATATTTTGCTAAATCCAAACATAAATGTCAATTATTATTTGCCATCATTTGCCATTACCATGCCCATTTTTACCCTCCTACGCAGAAAGCCACGGGCTTGCCCGTGGGGCTCCACAAATCTGGTTTAAAAAATAGAGAATTACGACATGGAGAAGAGATGCCGGCAGTGTGTGTTTACTGAGGTGGAGGGACGTGACCAACTATGGTGACCATGCGGGGGCTGAAAAATTCCCCTTGCCGTGCGTGATCTGGGTCGGCGCCTGCTCATAGACATCCATTATCCAGAGGTCGCGCTTGTGGCCCCGCTCAGAGCTGTAGACGACGTGGCGGCTGTCGGGCGCCCATGACGGATCCTCATCGCTGCCGCTCCTGGGGAGCGAGATCTCCTCTCGTGTCTTCATATCGATCATCCGCAGCTCAAACCCGCCCACCCGCGAGCAGTACGCGATTTTGTCTCCCTCGGGCGACCAATCAGGATTCGTGTTATAGCTCCCTTTGAAGGTGATGCGCTTCGGCTCGCTCTTTCCCCATGAGTCCATGATGTATATCTGCGGCGACCCAGTCGCGTCTGATACGAAGGCGATCTGCCGCGCGTCCGGAGACCAGCATGGCGATGACTCGACCCAGCTCGTCCGCGTCAGGCGCGTCAGGCTCCCGGATGCCATGTTCATCCGGTAGAGCTCGGGGTTGCCCGACTTGCTCAGCGTGAGCAGCATCTCCCGTCCATCGGGCGAGACGTCGCCGAAGGCGTTGAGGCCGGGGAAGGAGGAGAGAGCGCGCGCCTTCCTCGATGCGATGTCCATGATGAAGAGCTCGGGAAAACCACGTATAAAGGAGGTGAAGACGAGGCTCCTCCTGTCGGGGGTCCAGTCGGGGAAGAGAGAGATGTCCTTCCCGCTGGTGACCTGGCGGTAGGTTGTCCCGCCGAGCTCCATGATATAGATCTCCTTATGGCCGGTCATGTCCGAGACAAAGGCGATTTGCGAGCCGCAGAGGCCTACCTCGCCGGTGACCGCCTTGATGATGTCGTTGGCGATCGCGTGGATCATCTGGACGGCCGCGCCGGTATCGCCGTTGTAGGCCTTGGCGAGGATATTCTTGCCGTTGATTACCGAGTAGAGCCGGCAGGTGACGGAGAGGGAATCCCCTCGCGCCGCGTAATCCGCCTTGAGCACCATTTCGGCTCTGAGCGTCGCCCACTCCTTCAGGTTGATCCGCCCCGCCGTGCGATCATCCCGCTCCACTTCGTCCACGAATTTCTGCTTCTTTACCGAGTCGAAGTAACCGGAGGCATCCAGGTCCGACCTGAGGAGCGTTGCGAGGGTCGGGGATAGTTGGGCGTTGTCGCCGCCCTTCTGTTCAAAAGAGGGGACGGCGATCACCGTCTTGCGCGCAAATTTCTTGGAGACCGTGATCCGGACCTCGGCACCGGCGCGCGGCGTGTGCGTGGAGATAGCCGTGGCCGCTGACAACAGCAGAAACATAATTCTCGTCGCAGTCTTCATGGAGTCTCTCGCGTAGAGGTGGCGTATTATACACCCTCGGCGGCGCGGAATGAAACAAAATCAGCGCGGCGGGGTAATGGGATAGTTAATGGGGTTTTGCCACGGATAGACACTGATTATTACGGATATTCGCTGATACATATTACAACTAATCCGTATATATCCGTAATCATCCGTGAGAATCAGTGGCAAACAACCTTGTTCCGCACCCCGTAACGGAGGTGCTACATGGCGAACATTTCAGATAGCGGATAAAAGCATTACGGCTTCTCTTCGAGGATGGGTACGAAGGTCATGCACACCTCGATCGAATCCCCCGTATAGTCGTCGGGAAGCGGCGGCATCGGCCCGGCGTCCTTGATCGCCTGGATGGCGGAGCTGTCGAGGACCTCGCTCCCCGATTTCCTCTCGACCACTGGGTTGATCACCCTGCCGTCTCTCATGATTCTGAATCTGACCACCACCGTCACTCCCTCTCTGTCGGCGGGCGTTTTGCTGGGCGGCTGCCATGTCTGGTAGATCAGGGAGGCGACGGCATCGTTGTAGGAAATGTTGGTGAAATCTCCCGTGTTGAGCAGCCCCGCGATTCCCTGTTCGGCCACCTTGACCTGCGAGGCGGGTTTGGTGAGCGCGTCCGCTTTGTCCGCCTCGACCCACTCCTTCGCGCCGCTCTCCTCGATCTTCTTGAGCTGCTCTTTTATCTTTTCCTCGATGGTCTTTTTGGGGAGGAAGGATTCCTTCGGGGGCGCCTTCTCCCCGGCGGGCTTTTTCTTCGCGGGCTTCTTCTTGGGGGCCTCTTCCTTTTTCTCTTTCTTTTCTTTCTGGGGAGGCTCCTTCTTGGGCTCCTCTTTCTTGGGCGCCGCCTTGACCGCTGCCCCCGGGGCCGGTGCGGTTTTCTCCATGGAGACCGGCGCGCCCTGTGTCTTCTTCATGCTGATGAGCCGGGGATCGATGAGATCAAAGGTGTAGATCTTGTGCTCGGGCTTTCTCGGGCGGCTGAAGAGGGCACAGGAGGGAATCCCGACGAGGAGCAAGAAACAGAGGGCGTGGCCGGAGAGGGAGATGAGGAAGTTTTGAACCTGCGTGAACCTGACGCCCTGGGCTTGCATGGCGCACACTATTTCTTCCGCTGCTTCTTCGGCGTTTCCGCCTTCGCGACCGTCGCCATCCCCAACTTGGTGATGCCCGCCTCGGTGATGCAGTCGATAACCTGGATGACACTCTCGTAGTTGAGCTCCTTGTCGGCGCGCAGAATGAGGGCGATGTCGGGCTGTCGGGCGGCGATGGACTTGAGCCGTGAGGTGAGCTCATCCAGCGTGAGGCGATCGCGGTCGAGGTAGATACGGGGACCGGTAGCGGTGTTCTTGACATTCACAGTGAGGGTCTGCGGCTCCTCCATCTTTTTCGCCGAGGCGGCGGGAAGGTTCACGTTGATGCCGTACTCGACGATCGGGGCGACCAGGAGGAAGAGGATGAGCATGAAGAAAATCACGTCAATCATCGACGTGAGGTTGATGTCGGCGAGGGGGGTGAGCCGTGTGCGTGCCGAATGTCTCCTTCTCATGGTGTGGCCGCCTCCCACTCAGTGTGCCAGGAGCCTTCTCCTGATTGCGGCGATGAATTCGGAGGCGAAATCGTCCATCGTTGCGCCGAGCCGCCTGATCCGGGACAGGAAAACATTGTAGGCGGCGACCGAGGGTATGGCGACGAGGAGGCCCACGACGGTGGTGATGAGCGCTCCGGCTATGCCCGGGGCCACGATGAGGAGAGAGGGGCTTCCCGCAGCGGCCATCGCGTTGAATGCGTTCATGATCCCCCACACCGTCCCCAGGAGCCCCATGAGGGGGCCGACCACCGCGGTGATGGCTAAGATAATCATAAGTCTTTCCATTAAGGCTGTTTCGCCGGAAATCGCGCGCTGGATGGATTCCTCCACTTCTTCAAGCTGGTATTCCGACAGGCCGGGATTCGCGAGCTCAAGATCGTCGCCGAGGTGGCGCCTGAGATCTCTCACGCCCGCCGCATAGATCCTGTAGAGCGGACAGAGGGAGGCCCTCTCTTTCGCAAAGTGGAGGGAGAAAATGTGCTCACGATCCCTGTGGTATTGATGCAGGAAGAGCTGGGAGTTTCTCTCGGCGGCCCTGAGGTACCGAACCTTGTCCAGTATGACGAACCAGGCCAGGATCGAGAGCGCGACGATGGCGAGCGTGATGACCTGCCCGACGATGTCCGAGGTGACGAACGTTTGAATTAATGTGCTATTCACGCGATCTGCTCTGTTGTTGAAAAAGGCGGAGCACTCCACTTTGGGGGGAAGGGGGCACTGCGTATTTTCAGGAGATGCTAGCGAATTCCGCGGCTGAAGTCAATAAGGGAATCCTGTCCGTCAGGGAATCCTGTCCGTCCCCATGCTTGCAAACGGGTCGGCCCCCTGCTAAAATTCAGCGCGAAAGGAGCAGGTAATGAAAAGGAAACTCAATATCGCTATTGATGGGCCGGTGGGATCCGGCAAGAGCACCGTGGCGCGGAGCGTGGCGCAGGAGATGGGGTACACCTACATTGACACGGGGGCGATGTACCGGGGGATCGCCCTCGTGGCGAAGCGAAAAGGGATCTCATGGGATGATCCGGCAGGAATGGCCGATTTCGCGGAAAAAACAAAGGTCGAGCTCCGGCCGGCCGGTGCGGAAGGGGTGACCTCTTTTGTGAGCGTGGACGGTCGGGACGTTTCCAGGGAGATCCGTGACACGGAGATCGGGCAGGGGGCGTCGAAGGTCGGCACGATTCCAGGGGTTCGGCGCGCCCTGGTTGCCATGCAGCAGCGCATGGCGGCAGCGGGAGGCGTGGTCATGGAAGGCCGCGATATCGGCACGGTTGTGCTCCCCGACGCGGAGCTTAAAATATTCCTCTCCGGCTCGGTTGAGGAGCGGGCGAAGCGCCGTTTCCTTGAGCTCCGGAATAAGGGGAAATCGCCGGTCGTGAGCGACGTGATTGAAGAGGTGAGGGCGAGGGATACGCAGGATTCGACGAGAGCGGATAGCCCGCTTAAAAAAGCGGACGATGCCGTGGAGGTCGATACCACGGAGATGACAATTGAGCGCGTCGTGAAAGAGATTGTCCTGCTCGCGCGGGCAAGGGGGGGCGCGTGAATCCCTGGGCTCAGGGCTCTTCAGTGTATTCGAGGAATAGTCTCTTGCTGAATCCCCCGCGCGCGCGGCGCTTGCACCTGACCAATCCCTGGAAGCGCTTCGCCCTCACCCCGAGCGCGCCGCGGAACGCGTCAACGAGCTCCTGGAGGTCGATCAGCTCGTTGAGCAGCGGTCCCTCTCCTCGCGCCCTATAGAGTTCATCCGCTTCTTCACGGATCTTCGCTTTCAGGGCGCGCGCGTACGCAGTCGCAGTCAGCCTCCGCGCCTTGCAGGAGCGCCCCTTTCCTGAAATGAGCGCGGGGATTCGGTCCCTCACGAGTTTGTTGTAGTAGTGTCGGGACACGGGGCGCCTATTTGCGTGAGAGGTGGATCATGTCGCCCACCTTGAGCGCGCGGGGATCCGCGATGTTGTTCTCCCGCGCAATCCGCGCCATTGCCTCTCCGTTTCCCAGCATGCGCTTGCAGATGAGCCAGAGGCTGTCGCCCTTCTGCACCGTGTAGGCGATTCGCCCATCGGCCTTGCCCGGCGCGCCGGGAGCGGCAGCCTGTACCACTGGTTCCATCTGGATGAGATTCTCTTCAGCCTGATGCCGTTCCGGCTCTTTTGCGGTGTGAGCCGGAATCTCCCGCGGTGGCGATGCGTCGTCGTTCCCGCCTGCCGTGCTCCCGGTAATGGAGATCGGAGAGGGCAGGGAGGCGGCCTCTGCCCGGGGTGTGTGTGGCTGCTTGGTTTTTATTGAAAGGACACAGATGAGAAACACGCTCAACCCCGCGCACACCCCCCGGAGCATCTGCTGCGTTGTCCTGAGTCGGTGGAGCTGCGCCTGAACGGTGCGGTAGGAGAGATCCTTCTCCTCGATATTGTGTTCGAGGATGCGGATGCGGACGTCAATGCGGTCGGAATCCGGAGTGTCTGCGGAAAGCTCCTGGGCGAGCGCCGCGCAGGACACCGGGCTTCCCACCTCGCCGGTCTCACGTGCATCGCCCGGGCTGTCCTCGCGATGCTCCTGGAGCGATCCGATCTGCTGCTCGAGCTCGGCAATCCTCTCCTCGTATCTCCGGCGGGACTCTACGTCTCTCTTGAGGACGGCGTCCATCTCATCCCTGAGCTGGTCGAGCTCTGCCTGGAGCTGCGCCCTCTCTGCGACCACCCCTTCCAGATCAGAGCGAGTGAACACTGTCTCGCTCGGGCCGCAGCCGGCGTCTCCACTCCCGGCGGATTCTATCTGTTGCGTTGCGGTCGCGTGCCGGTCGAGCTCCCGCCGTGCCTCCCCGAGGAGTCGCTCCTTCTCCTCGAGCTGTTCCTCGATCGCGACGATCCTTCGCTCGGTTTCTCCTCTCTCCGCAGCGCGCGCTGCTTCAAGGTCACTGATCACGCGCTCCTTCTCTCCGGGATCGGTGGGCGTCTCCTCCCCATGACCCCCGGAGAGGCGGCTCTGGAGCGAAGCGATTATTTTGTCTTTTTCGTCGAGTTCGTCAGCCATTCCGGAGAGCTTATTCCTGCCGCTCGTCTCGATATCCTTCATCCGGGCGCGCAGCTCGATCGCTTCACTTTTTTTCTCTTCCAGTTCCCTGATGAGCTGGTCGGCAACCGATTCACCCGTCGCGCCGCCGCCGCCGCTATCCGGCATTCCGCGCATCTTATTCAGCTCTTCTTCCTTGGCGGCGAGCAGGAGGCGCAACTGCTGAATGATGGTCTCCTGGTCCTGGTAAAGTTCTTCCATGATGACACTCCTCCTTCGTAAGAAAATACACGCAGGAGTAAAACAGGTAAGCGGTGTGGGGGCACCGATCTGAGTGAGAGTGAGATGATCCTTTGATTCTATGTGGGAATGTATCATGTTCCCGAATTTTATGCAAGGAAAATAATTTATTTTTTTTAGCGCCACAGCCCCCTGCTATAATGGCCTGGTGAAGAAACCGGCCCTTACTCCCTGCCGCGTGGGGGCAACAGATGTGGGTTGCGGGGGGGCCTACTGCCTCGGCCGCGTTTCTGTTGATCGCTGATTCCCCGATCGTTCTGGAGGGCAGAACAGTGCATGGGAGTGGGCGTAGTGATGATGCGGGCGTGCGCGGCCTGAGGTTGCGAATTGAATGGCTGCGCTCCGCCCTGACCGGCGGTGATCCTGCAACGATCGCCGCGCGCACGGGCGCGGTCTATTGCCCGCGCGGCCCGGGCGGAGGCGAGCTGCGCCTCATGGTGTGGGGCCGCCCGGTCGCGGTCAGTGTCCCCGAGTTCACCGCACGTGATGCGGAAACCGGCAGGAAGGCGGCGCTCGACATTGAGGCGCTCCTGCTGTACTACTTCCACGTTTCGGACGGCGCCGGGGAGGAGGACCGATGGATTTCGTTCTCTGAGCTCCCCGACGGGACGTTTTACCAGGCGGCGTTCCAGGGATATACGGGGGAGGCTCTCACGCGGGCATTCGGGAACGATCTCGATGCGTTCGCGCGCGCCGCGGAGCATCTCGGCGGAAGACGCTTAACGTTTGGCGATTGCTCCTTCTCGTTCGCTGCGCTGCCGAAGGTCCCGCTGGCGGTGGTCTACTGGCGCGGCGATGAGGAACTCGGCCCATCTGCGAAACTCATCTTCGACGCCTCGGTGAGTCATCACCTCCCCACCGACGTGTGTGCGATTCTTGGTGCGACGCTGACCCGCCGGCTGACAGGGGTGAAATGATGCTGATGGTGCGCGCAAGAGCGTGGCAGCCGCGTCAACAGGTAGTGGTTCGCGATAGCCAGTCTCACCCTTTTCGATAGATTATAATGCGTGCGTGGTATAAAATTCATTCCGGACGTCGGCGGCGGATTTCTGTTGCCCTGTAGGGAAACGGGCGCGATGATTCGCTCCTGATTCTGCCGCTGCTCAATCAACCGTCAACTAAAAGGAGACACGCCATGGAACAGAAGATTTCCGAGGAAGAGTTCGTCATCAGGGCCGTTAAGAAACTCAGGAAACCGCCCTACAAGGGCATTCACACCGTGTACAGCGGATTCAATCAGGCGTTCCGCAAGTACTTCGATTCCGACCCGATTGCCGTCACCAGTAGGCTGGCGCAGGAGGGAAAAATAATAATTCGCCCCGTCAAGGGAGGAGTGATGCTCTATCTCCCGGAGGAGACCACTGAGCGGCCGGATCCGGAGAAGGTGTTAAAAGATATCCTCTCCTGATCCTGCGCGCGGAGGGGGATCTCTGGGTCTCCTGGCCCGGGAGGAGGGGGAGGTGCGCGGCAATGAGCCGCAACGGACGCGTGAGTGTCGGCTGCGGGCGCAATCAATCGGAGGCGAACCATGAAAAGACCGGACTATGACCGGGAGCTCGCAAAGCTCATCGATCATACGCTCTTGAAAACGGATGCCAAGAAAAGAGATTTCGACAGGGTCTGCGAGGAGGCGAAGAAATACCATTTTCGATCGGTCTGCGTCTTCTCCGGTGATGTCGAGTACGTGGCGGCGAAGTTGAAGGGGTCCGATGTCATTCCGATCGCGGTGGTAGGGTTTCCTCACGGCCAGATGACGCCCGTCGCCAAGGCGTTTGAGGCGCATGACGCGATCGTGAGGAGAGGCGCCCGGGAGATAGATATGGTGATCAACGTGAGCGCCCTGAAGAGCAGGCACTACATCCTCGTCTTTGAGGATATCCAGCAAGTGGTGAAGGCTTGCGAGGGGAGGCCGCTCAAAGTCATTATTGAAACCGCACTCCTTACCAATCCCGAAAAGATCTGCGCCTGCTGTCTCGCGAAGACGGCCGGCGCCCGTTTTATCAAGACATCCACGGGGAAAGAGGAGGGCGGTGCGACGGTCGAGGATGTGAAGCTCATACGGGAGGTGGTGGGAGACGAGCTCCTCATCAAGGCGAGCGGCGGCATCAAAACGAGGGAGTTCGCCTACGAGCTCATCAGGGCGGGCGCCAACAGGATCGGCACGAGCCAGTCGGTCGCGATTGTCACCGGAAAGGCAGCGAAGGGCGGATAGTGAACTATAGGGATCATATGATGAAACGGGCGTGCATCGTATTTCTCGCGGTCGGTGCGGTGCCAGTGTACTCGTCCGGCGTCCCGCCCCCAGGGAAGGCCGCGGGTGTAGGGCCATCGGCAGAGCGGCGGCGGGTAGGAGGGCCCTGCGAATACGCTGAGTACCGCGGGACAGCCATGATTGCGAGAGTTGAGCAGACGGAGCGCTCTCGAAAGCAGGCAAGGAATGTGGGTGGCGCGGGATATGAGGGGTACGAGATATGGTTCCGGTTCACGCCGGAGGCTGATATACGGGAGGAGTGGGCTCGTCCCGCCGCCGGGAAAGAGCATCTCCTCTGCCTCATGAACTCCTGGTATCCTGGCCCTCGATACCTGGAAAAGTACGGCATTAAAAAGGGGCGCAGCTATCGCTGCACGCTGATGGTGATAACGAAGGGAACCTGCACGCCCACCATATTCGAGTTTCCCGAAATCAGCCGCGACGACTATTTCGAATCGGCACGGTAGCACGTCGTCTACTTTCAACTTTACACTTTTGGCTTTACACTTTCGGCTGTAGTAACCATGCTCCTGGAAATCCACGGTCACTCATCGAAGCACTCGACATGCAGCTCAGCGCCCCCGCTCGAGCTCGTGCGCCAGGCGCGGGCAAAAGCCCTCCAGGGAATCATCATCACCGAGCACCACTATCTCTGGTCGGACGAGGAGCTCCTCACCCTGCGGAGAGAAGCGGAGGTCGAGAATCATTTCCTCATCCTCGCCGGCCAGGAGGTCGAGACCGATGTTGGCCATCTGCTCGTCTATGGAGCCTCCCGATCAATCGAAGGGGGTCTCCCCGTTGCTGAGCTTCGGAAGAGGCACCCGGAGGCCGCGCTCGTCCTGGCCCATCCCTACCGCGATGGCAGAGAAGTTCAGCCTGAACTGCTGATGGGCCCGTGCCTCGACGGCGTCGAAATCTTCAGCGGCAACCACTCGGTCAGGGAGAACTGCCGCGGCCTGCGCGACTGGCACCGGTTCAAGTTCACCGCGACCGGCGGCACGGACATTCACGCGAAGAGGCAGGGCGATCTCTACCCCACTCAATTCGACCACCCCGTGAGGGATATCGGAGGGGTTGCCGCTGAGATAAAGGCGGGCCGCTGCAGGCCGTTTTTCAAGGAGATCCCCAAATCCGGCGCCAGCCTCGAGGTCACCGAAATCACCATCGGCACCAAGGGGGAGGATGAGTTGCGCCCCCGTATTATCTTCAGAAAATATGACTCGCGGCAGAAATGGGAGAAGGCCGAGCGGGCGTTCGGCATCATGAAGGAGATCTACCGCCACGGTTTCGATGCGGGCCCCTTCAGGGTTCCCACCCCCATAGACAGGGAACCGGAGACGCTCACCCTCATCGAGCAGGGGTTGAGGGGAAAGTCGCTGTTCGAGAAGCTGAAGCTCGCCGGCCCGGCCGGGGGACGGGAATTCGTCGAGCTGTCCGCGCGGTGGCTCGCGCGACTGCATAACCTTCGTTTGCGCGTGACCCCCCTTGAAAAGTGCATGGAGGAGGAACCTGCCCGCCTCGAGCGCTACGTGAAGCACTTCTCCCAAATCAAGCACGCAATGACAGAAGCTGCGGGGAGGATCATGGATGAGGTACGCGCGCGCGGATTGCGCATCATCGCATCCTCGCCTGAGTCGGTCGTGCAGTGCCATGGGGATTACCATCCAAAAAATATTTTCATCGGGCAGGACATGGCGGAGGACGGGACGACGCAGTTCGTCTCCGCCATCGACTTCGAGAGCTCCCACATCGCCCCTCGGGCGTTCGACGCGGGCTGCTTCCTCGCGCAGTACGAAAATCAGCTCTATCCGATTCCGCGTCTTCTGGAGAGCTGCCCGGGGGAGATCTTCCTGCAGGCATACCTCGGTGCGTCCGAGAATCTCCCGGGGGAATTTCTCTCGCAGGTCAGTGTCTACCGCGCCCGGGCGGACCTGAGCATCGCTTCCTACCTCATCGCGGTGGGCAAGGGAGAGAGCGACGATCTGAAAAGGGTCATGCGCGACGCGGAGAAGGCGCTGTCAGCCGCGTGACGGCGCCAATAAACAGGACTTATCCGGCAGGGCAAACTACCACACACAATTACATCTAATATCCTTATAGTTTATTCCCAACTTCTGCCACATTGCTTTCGTCTCTTTGCATAAAGCAATTTTATTGTATTTATACTTTTTCTTCAGATAATCCATGATACTCGAGTACATTTTTAACCGAGTTGTTAAATCAACTTTCTTTCCCCAGTTTGATGTTTCTTTAAGGTAATGAACCCATGAGGTATCTTTCGTTCCATTTATAGTACTCTGTAAGCCTCGGAGAGACCCAAAAGTTATTCTTTCAGGCTTCATTACCGAAAATACGCTATCTATAAGTTCTTTGTAATACTTTTCCCAACCATCAACCGGCACCATCGGATCTATTCTTATCCTTACTTCGTACCCCGACTTGTGAAGCTCACCGGCCGCTTTAATTCTATCTGATACCTTCGGCGCCCTTTTTTCCCATAGCTCTGCAACGGGTATGGCATTCAAGGTAAAACTTACTATTACCTGTTTGTGTGGATTTATCTCCAGAAGATTCTTTATATTGTTTGATTTTGTGAGGAACAGAACTTTATGCCTATCCTGGGATTCAAATAACGGGATAATAGCTTTTGAAAAAACAGTTGCTCCATTCTCCATCATAAGAGAGTCGGCAAGCTCGCCGGTATTTAGTATCTCTGGCTCGCTCACCTCATCTAAAAATGTCTGCACATGCAGTCTAACTTTTTCCATGTCTTTGATAACCGGCTTGATACCTTCAGGCCTGAATCTGAAAGTGCCTTTCAGATAACACCATGAGCAATCAAAAGGACATCCATAAGCCCATTTTAGTTCTACAAAGTGCGGGCAAATAACATCAGTCGAGGCTCGAGGGAGGGGAGTTTTATCAAAGCGAGTGATAATGGACCCATCGTTAACTTGATGGATCAAGTGTTTAACTTTACCACTTAGCAAACGATAGTTCTTATATTTGACTCTGACTTTGCTATGAGCTGGCATTGCGAAATGTGAGGTTAAGAAAAAATTATAATAGTTGAATGGCAAAAAATAGTGTAATGGGTCACCCATCAAAGGCGCGGAGTCAATAGACATGATCTGGTCCCTCCCTCGCGCATGCGCGGGTTCAACTGCTTGCTCCGTTCACGCCAGCACTCGTGACTTGCCTGCTGCTCCATCCCGAGCCCGTTTCCTGCGCTCG
>JAPLCX010000042.1 GCA_026392035.1 Candidatus Auribacterota bacterium
CTCCTTGTCTAAACGTGCTTTTTTGCACGACGGAGCCTTCCTTTTATGGTGTGTATTCCCCCCACATCCAATACCCATAGCTTTGCGCTAATCCAACGTCAGGCTTTCGCCATAAATCCTTCCCCACTGTCTGAATCACAGTACTTCATACATGAAATGTTGCCTTCACCCATCCCCTGCCGTATAATCATTCATCTCCATGACTGACCACCTGTACGAGCTGATCATCATCGGGGGCGGCCCGGCGGGGCTCGCCGCCGGCATCTACGCGGCGCGCGACAGCCTTGACTGTCTCCTTTTTGAAAAAGATACCGCCGGCGGGCAGCTCATCCTGGCGACGGAGGTCGCCAACTATCCCGGCTTCTCAGCCCCCCTCACCGGCCACGAACTGGCTGAGAGGATGCGCGAGCACGCCCGCCGTTTCGGTCTCACGGTGCAGGGAGAAGCGGTGGTTGCGCTCGATGTCCAAGAGAACGCGATTTCAATCACGACGGATACGCGCCGGTACAGCGCGCGGTCCGTCATTGTCGCCACCGGATCCTCTTACAGGATGCTGGGAGTCCCCGGCGAAGAGCCCCTCAGGGGACGCGGGGTATCGTACTGCGGGAGCTGCGACGGCCCTCTTTTCCGTGGCAGGTCGCTCATCGTGGTCGGGGGCGGCGATACCGCGCTTGAGGAAGCGCTTCTCCTTACCCGCTTCGCGGCTGAAATCAGGATCGTCCACAGGAGGAATGAGCTGAGGGCGAAGCGCTACCTGCAGAAACTCGCGTTGACCCATAAAAAGATAGAGTTTATACTGGATTCGGTTGTCAGAGAAATTCGCGGCCAGGAGCGGGTGACGGGCGTCCTGATCGAAAATGTGCGCGAGGGGAGTACGCGCGAGCTCACCTGCGACGGCGTCTTTATCTTCATCGGCGCGCATCCGAACAGCGGTTTCCTGGGGGGATGCTGCGCGCGGGACGAGGCGGGGCACGTGGTCACTGATCGCAACATGTGCACATCTGCCCCCGGCGTCTTCGCCGCGGGCGACGTGCGAAAGGATTCAGTGAGGCAGATTGCCTCCGCAGTCGGTGACGGGGTGACCGCCCTCATCTGCGCCGAGCAGTTCCTCAGCGCCCATAACCAGCCCGGGGAGCGCGGTCGCGCGGCTGCGGAAGGTAAATATTAGACTTGCGTGTGAAAGGGATATGCTATAATGATTTTTAAAAGAAGTCCGGGTTGCGTAACACCATGGCGGGCAATCAGGGGAGGTGAGGCATGAGAGGTATCGTGGTAAGCGTTGGCGCGCTTCTCGCACTCCTGTCGTGCGGCGGGGGGGCCCAGGCTGGCGTTGCCGGAGGGGATTCAGCGCTCTCGCGTGCGGCGCTCCTGGGGAAACAGGGTTTTGTTCAGGAGTTTATCAGCGCGGGGACCGTTCAGGAGAACGCCCCTATTATCCTCGCGAAAAGGAAAAAGAGCAAGAAGAAGAGCGTCACGAGTAGCGATGTTTCAGCAGGCGGCGGAGGGACGATTCAGATAGACCCTAATACGGCCGAGCCTGATAAGCTCATGATGCTGCCCCTCCTCGATCGCGAAGAGGCAGAGGCAATCATCGAGTATCGAAAGACCAACCGGATTGATACCCCTGAAGAGATGATGGAGATCAAAGGGGTGCAGCCGACCCACTATCGCATCTTCAAGCATCTGATCGTGATTCGTGAAGAAGAAAAGCCGCCGGCCAAGAGCCGGGAGGAAGAACACGCTCCGCCTCCCCCGCAGGAAAAACAGGAACCGCAGAAGGAACATTAAATACCGCTGCGGGGGACGGGTGGCGAAGAAAAGCGTGCGAAGCGCCGAGATGATCAGCGCGAGGGGCGGGGGATGATGAGTTTTTGACCGGCGGTGATCCGGTCGGCGTCCTTGAGCCCATTGGCCTCAATGATGTCCTGTGCGCGCACGCCGTATTTCTTCGCGATATCCGCAATGGTATCACCCGGGCTCACCGTGTGCTTAACGCCCCGTGAGCCGGGGGGCGCGTATCTTTTTTCGATTGCTCCCCGGAGCTGGGCGTTCTCGCTCTTCACCACCTCAATGACGGCCTTCATCTTCTTGTCCCATGTTCCTCGCTCCGCGTCGAACGACTTTTCGACCGCCGCCACTCTCCTCTCCAGTTCGTTTAGCCTGTCCGTGATGCGGCTGATCGATTCCTGGAGCGGCTGCCTGGGGCTTTCCTCCTGAGCTGACCTGAGGGAGCGCAGCTCTTCGCGTATCGTTTTTATGTCTTCGAGGATTTGCGCCTGCCGTGAGAGGGAGGGCTCGGAATTCGCCGGGCCGCTGCCGGGGCCGGCGCAGCCGCAGAGGAGGAGCGCGGAGAAGAGCGCGGTGGTCGCCGCGAGGAACGGTAGGGACGGGATGCGCCCCGTCGGGCGAAGGCGCGATGATGTGCGCTGACGGTCATGCATGTGCGATCCCCGCGTAGTGAAAAGGCCCGGGCGTGAAGCCCGGGCCTTGGTTCTCATCCGACATCAGGGGTGCACGCTAGCGCTGCTGAGCGGCCAGCAGGAAATGCCCCCTGCGGTTCCGCGCCCAGCATGATTCAGTCGATTCGGTGCACAGTGGGCGTTCCTCGCCATAGCTGATGGTGTAGATCTTCTCAGGCGCGATCCCGAGATTGGCGAGGTAGCTCCGGATGCTCAGGGCCCTCCTCTCTCCGAGGGCCATGTTGTATTCGTTCGAGCCCCGCTCGTCGCAGTGCCCCTCCACCTTGATCACGAGCTGAGGGTGTCCTTTCATATACCCCGCGACCTTTTCCAGAATGGGCCGTTCGCCGGGGCGGATGTCGGACTTGTTGTAGTCGAAGTGGACATCCACGAAAATTTCCTTGGCAGCGGGATCAGGATAGTTCTCGGGTTCGGAAAAGGGCCCCTCCGGCGTCTCGGTGAGCGGAATGCCACCGGGCCCGGCGCCCTCCGCGCCGAAGAGTCCCGCTCCCGGCGCGGGAATAGTCACCTTCGCCTTTTTGGCGCAGCCGGCGCCGGCGAGGCTCACCGCAACTGCGATCCCGGCGAGAAACATCAACCGTCTCATCGTTCATCCTCCTTGTGTTAATTGTTCACTGCGCGCAACCGGTTTCCCGGCGCCGCATGATCCTTCACCCGACGGCCGTTTATGGGACGACGGGCGCTCGATCCACCGAACAGATAATCTCGCTATCCTCACACGAGGAACCAATACTACACTAATACGCATCCGGGCTCAAGCATTTTTAGAGGGCGGGAGGTCCCGCGGATGCCGGAGGTCAGTACTTATAGACACTGCCTCCAATGAACTCGCGAAGGAGAGAAGTGCCGGGGACGCAGGAATCATCCTCCACAACCTCGATCTCGCTGAGTATCTTCTGAACGCGCGTCGCCCGGATAAAGGCATCTTCACGCCGTTTGCGGTGCTTGAACTCCTCGATGGCCTTTCCCAGGTAGGGGAACATATACTTTTTGTGTATCGGCAGCTCGTAGGGGAGCGCCCCGTTGAGGACGAAATCCACGCTCGTGATGAAGGGCACGATATACCGCATCTCGCTCTTGCGCACATAGTGCCAGTGGCCGATCGTGCGTACCGGGTCGTAGCTGCGGTGCCAGCTGTCCCGCACCATGCGCCGCAGCAGCCGGATGTCCGTCCAGCGCACCCAATTGTCCTCGTTGTCTTTTAGCTGGCTCAGGGTTTCAATATAGAGGCGGAACTTCAATTCGCCCGGAACGCTGTGGGTCATCTTCTCGTAGAGGCCATGGAGGCTGTCAATGAGGAGGAGCTGGTTCCGCTCGAGCCTGAGGGGATCTGTCTCCTTCTCCCGCTTTCCCGTTTTGAAGTTGTAGCGCGGGATCTGGATTGTCTTGTGGTCGATGAGCGCGGCGAGGTGCTCGTTGATCAGCTCTAGGTCGAGCGCCTCGGGGACCTCGAAATCATAATCTCCAAACTCGTCCTTCGGGTGCATCTCGAGGTCAAAAAAGTAATTATCCAGGTTGATGGGGACGATGCTCAAACCGGCCTTCTTGAGGCGCTCGTTGAGCTTGATGGTGGTCGTCGTTTTGCCCGATGAGGAGGGGCCGGCGATAATCACGATGCGTATCTTGTCTCTGTGTGTGATGATCTCCGCGGCGGCATTGGCGACGTTCTGACTGTAGGCGTTATCCCCCTCGCGGACGAGGTCGGGGAATGTTCCATCGAGCACACGCTTATTCAATCCGGCGACACTGTTGACACCGTGGGCGATGTTCCATTCCAGCACGCCGCGAATCACCATCTTCGGAATGTACTGCCGCTCGTTATCCTCGGCTGCCAGTTTCATGTTCTTGTGCTGCATCGAGCTCTCTCTCCCCCCCCGGGCCCGTGGAACGCGGCCTGGAGAGGTCTTCTCGGGACCAGTCAATAGGTGAGAAACATTCTAGCCGCCATTTTACTGTTGTCAAGACCATTCTTGCTTGAGTTTCCCAATTTTCGCCAGGAACCCTTCTTTTCAAGAGGAGAGCCCGGCCCACATGCCGCGCCCGAGGTTCTTTGCGTACTTCTCGAGTGAAATAAACGCTTCTCTGTAGGGGTGCTTCTCGGGGAGAGGGGCGGCGCACGACCAGCCGTTCTCGATCATCTCGGCGTTGAGGAACTTATTATCTACCATGATATATGCTTCAGCAATCGCCCGAGACTCAGAACTTTGAGGGCCCGGAAAGAGGAGCGCGGTCTTGCCTTTGACGCGGGCGGAAAGATAGTTCGCGGCCAGGCGCTTCATTCTATTTCCCACCGACCTCGGGGGCGGAGCGACGCCGAGGAGGCGCACCCGAGTCCCGCCTGCAAGTGTAATGGTCGTGGCATCCTCCGCGCCCACGCAGGCAACCTCCACCGCATCCCCCCGGGGAGGGACGAGATAGGGGCTTGGAGCGATTTTCTTCTTGCTCGGGAGGATTATTTTGGTCAGAGGGAACAGGCTGAAATGGACCTTCTTGTCCGGCCGCGCCCCCCGGGGCATGAGGTAGTAGAGCATGCCGTCTTTTGTGGATATCCGGCTCACTTCATCGTACGCGTAGTAGCGACCCGGCGCGTCGGGTTTTTCTCGGAACTGGATTCCCCTGTCATATGAGATGAGGATATCACCCTCGAGCTTCTCGCCTGTTTTGAGGAGCACCGTTTCGGCAGGCGCCCACCCTGTCGAGAAAATTGCCAGGGGGATGAAGAGCGCAACCGCCTCGAGTGGTAATCTCACATGTGCCTCCCCGTTCCTCACCGCGAAACGCCATTATACAGGAGTGGGGCTGCTACGACTACGAGTACTTTTCTCTTTGACGCAACAGGGGGGGGCGCATGCGCGGAAGGCCATTTTTAATTTGCCGTGTGAAGCCGGGGTGACTACAATAGTGTGCGTCGGGGGAGGCGGGAAAACAGCATACAGTCAAAAGCGGAAGGGGGCGGAATCTCATGAAAATTCTCATGATGCTCATCGCATTTTCTTCGGGCATGCGCATCCTCGCCGCGCAGGAGCTGAGCTTCAGGGAGCTACGCAGCGGCCATGACGCGGTCTACGGCGTCAGAAAGACGATGAGCACTCCGGAGGTCGTCATGGCGCGGGACGACGGAGAGCTTGGCCGCATCTGGGCGGAGGATCTTACCGGATCGCACAGGGACACGACCGGCCTCCCGGCGGTCAACTGGGAGGCGGAGTTTGTCGTCGCGATATTTCTAGGAACTGCGCCATCCGCTGGGTACACTATTCGTGTACAAAAGGTAGTGCGCCAGGGCTCCTGCATCGAGGTAACGGTGAAGGAGCGGAAACCGGCAGCGGACGACCTCTCCGCGCAGGTGCTCACGTCTCCCTATACGGTGATCGCGTGCCCCCGCGCGGGCATCCCGCTGGAGAAGGTCCTCATGCTCAAACTGATCAGCGTGGATGGTGGGGTGCTCATTGAGCGCCCGGCATGGTCGTATCGGCTCATGAATGTCTCGCCGGCGGTGCAGGTGGGGAAAGCGCAGAAGTAAATGCAGTTCGATCTTTTCGACCAGGATCTCAATCGCATACTGGAGGCGGCGGATTACGCAGCGTTTAAAAAACTCCTCCAGAGATACAATTGCACCGCATGTGAGCTCCATAAGCACCGGCACCAGATTGTCGTTGACCGGGGGAACCCGGCCGCGGCGGTCATGGTGATCAGCGAACGCCCCGGTGAAAACGAGGACCGGACCGGTCAGGCCTTTGTCGGAAGATCGGGCGAAATGCTGGATAGGATATTCGCCTCGATCGGGCTTGATTCGAACCGTGATATGCTCATATGCAACGTGGTCAAGTGCATGCCGGTGAGCACGCGGGAAGATATGGCCCTCGAAGACAGGGCGCCCCAGGCGGAGGAGGTCAAGGCATGCCTGCCGTTTCTCCGGAAGCAGATCTCGCTCATGGAGCCGAAGGTCATTCTCCTGCTAGGGGCCGTGGCGCTCAAGCACATTGCGAGAACCGGGGGCGAGTTCACGATGGAAAAGGAGGCGGGCAAATTTTTCACACTGCCCGAGTATCCGCGCATCCAGTTCATGGTGCTCTATCATCCCGCGTTTCTCCTCAGGGACCCGCGCAGGAAGAAGGAGATGTGGGAGCACGTCAAGAAGCTGCGCGATTATTTAAAGAAAGAGAATATAATGTCGCGCAATGACAAATGACAAAGAACAAATGACAAATCCCAAATCCCAAAGGTGTAGCGGGGCTGCTATCCGCAGTGGCATACTGTGTGCCGCCCTCGTCGGCCTCTGCGCCGGCTGCGCGACTATTTCCGTCGGCCCCGTGCGGTCGCAGGAGGGCGTGCATCCTGCCGCCACGGCGCCCGATGCGCCGCTCGTCCTCGCCATCCCGGGCCTCAGGATCCCCGCCCTCCCCGTGACGCAGGAACAGCATTTCGGGCATCTCGTGGAGATGCTCGCGGCCGAAGGGATCCCCTGCCGCATCCTCACCTATGATACCCGTGAAAATCCGCTTTCTCGCGATGCGGCGCTCTTCTCCCCTGATCTTGCCATCGCGTGGACGCGGGTCGGCCCGGCTGCCGTCCACGAACTCCAGAGAGAAAACGAACGCCGGGATTCTCTCGGGCTGCCGCCCGTGAAGAAGATTGTCCTCTTCGGCTACAGCCAGGGGGCGGTCATCATGGAGCAGATCGCCACGAAAATCTTCTATGGCTTCAGGAGGGGGTATGAGGAGATGCAGCGGCAGTTCGGCGGCGAGTGGGAGGCGCTCCAGAATGATCCCGAGTTCAACTATTTCATGAACGCGCTCGAAGACTTTCTGGTTCTCCGGAACATCAAGGTTCAGCGGGAGAAGGAGTTCGACCGCGACCCCGATATGAAGTTATTCTACCGCAGGTCCGAGATGAAGGCGGGTCGGCAGTTCGATGAGTTCATCGAGTACCTCATTGATCCCTCAGTCAAGTACCCGAATGTGACGCACTTCGAGGAGCCCGAGTCTCCGATGTACCCGAAGAGGTACCGCAAGGTGAAGCTCTGCGCGGAGTACGGGCAGCACTGCTCGCTGGAGCAACGAGAGAAAATTAAGAACTTCTTCATGGACTACGCTGAGTACCGCTACTTTCTGGATGTGAAGCCCTCGTTCATCACTGCAGCGGGCTCCTTCTTCGGCTCGCCCCGCGCCACGGAGAGTATCGTTCTCTTCAAATGGTTCCCCTTCCTGAAGCTCTTCGCGAGGCGCGAACTCAATCAGATAATTCAGACGCAGCTCGGTACGAAATATCAGTGGAAGAGCATGGAGAACCTCGTGCGGATGAACAGGGACGAGGCGTACCCGATCGACCCCGACAACACCCTGTTCATCGTCGGCGCGAACGGGAAGAGGGGGGACGGCCTCGTGGACCAGTCGAGCGCCCATCTGAGCGACCACTCATTCCGGCTCGTCAGGGTGAACGTGCGCGGGGGTGCGCGCGGGGAAGCGAAGGTGCTCGAACAGGACCGCCTGCCGGACCTTGTCGTGGTCCCCCTTCGGGTCATGCACTTTCCCGAGAAAGTGATGTGGGGCCTGGGGGGCAGGCGCTACGGGGCGGCGTATATGGAGGAGGGGAATCCGGCGTGGCCCTACGTACTGAGCTTTGTGCGGGGTGATTGGGTTGGAATCGGCAGCCGGCTCTCCCGCGGCGAGAAGAGGCTGGCGGAGGAGATGCTCGATCTCGTTCCCCTCGCCAGTCTCGGTGAGGCATTGACGCACGGGGGACTCAGGCAGTTCATGCTGGAGGTCGCGCTCCCCGGAGAAGATCTGCAGACGTCGAGCGTGAGCCGAGGCGGCACCTCGCGGAATGTGCACATAGACGGGCGCTACCATAACCCCAGGGGCCATACCTGGGTATGGACAGGCCACTTTGACGGGCCGGGACAGGAGATGAATCTGCTGGGCCCTGAGACGGTTCAGGGCGCTGTTGATCTCACGGTGCATCTGCCCCGCGGGATGAGGGTGCCGTTCAGCTGCGCCGTCTATCCCGGCTGTAACAGTTTCATAAAGCTTGAGGCGGGAGAGGGCGCGGTTCCGGGGGGCGCGCGTCAGTGAGCGGTGTGTTATTTCCACGAATTCACCGCCGTCGAGGGAGCGAGCGGTATATCCTTCACTGCGCCAGGGATCGCTGTGGTACAATGGTGTCGGGCCCTGTTCAGTTGAGGGCGAACACGACAGGCGGTTTATCGGGAGACAAGATGATGAGAATCAGATGGATATTGATCGCGGTGTTGGCGTGTGCGGGGTGCGTGGTGCCGAGGCATAAGTTTGACGCGGTTGAGAGGGAGAAGCGGCTGCTGGAGAACACGCGCGGGAATCTTGAGCGCGACAAAGAGAAACTGGCTGCGGAAAAGGCATCACTCGAGGCGCAGCTCGCTAAAAGCAACGTCGATGTTGCCAAGTGGGGGCAGCGGATCAGTGACCTCAAGGAAAGTAATGACCAGTTCAATACGATCATCAAGGAAATGACGGAGAAGTCTGCCGAGCTCGGCAAGAAGTGGAGTGAGTGCCAGGCGGAGCGGGAGAAGGTTGATGAGGAGCGCATGACGATTGAGGGAAAGTACGAGTCGATCGAAAAGGAGAAGAAGGAGGTCCAGGGGCAATACGGCGCGCTCCAGAAGCAGCACCGCGATCTCCAGGAGAAGCTCGCTGAACTGGAAAAGGCGAAAGCGGCGGCAGAGGCGCGGGCTGTCGCCGCAGCCGGGGAAGGGGAGTCGGCGGCGGGAGGTGGAGTCACGGGGTCAGGACCGGCGGGTGCGCCGGGCGGGGAGATGAAAAAGGGGAGCGGGGGTGAGCAGCAGGGATCTGATACCGCGCTTGATATTTCCGGCACTGATGAAGATAAGGGACCTTGATACAGTTGAAAGCGTAGCGAGCGTAAAGACAGATTGCAAGGGGCTGAACGAGGATTGCGTATGGCCTACCGGGCATGGTTTCAATGCATAGGGGAGTGCGGTGAGCGGTATCCCCTCAATGAGATCATCTATGAGTGCCGCAGGTGCGGGGAGCTCCTCGAGGTGCGGCACGACATGGATGAGCTGCGCAAAAAGTCGGGGAGCGAGTGGAGGCGGCTCTGGGATAAACGATACCGCCGCCCGGAGTGGCCCTATGGGAGTTCCGTATGGGGGAAGAAGGAGCTCGTGTGCCCCCACGTCAAAAACGAGAACATCATTTCACTCTATGAGGGGGGGAGCAATCTCTTCAGGGCGTGTCGGCTGGGGAGGGAGATCGGCGTTGAGGACCTCTGGGTAAAACTCTGCGGCAATGAGCACACCGGCTCGTTCAAGGATCTCGGCATGACCGTCCTGGTCTCAATGGTCAACCAGATGATCGCGGACGGCACGAAGATCATCGGCGTCGCGTGCGCCTCGACCGGGGACACCTCAGCGGCCCTTGCCGCCTACTGCGCCGCGGCGGGCATCCAGTCGATCGTGTTCCTCCCGAGAGGGAAGGTCTCCACCGCGCAGTTGATCCAGCCGATCGCCAATGGCGCGCTCACGCTTTCGCTGGATACCGATTTCGACGGGTGCATGGAGTTGATCAGGCAGATCTGCGCGCGGGAGAATATCTACCTCGCGAACTCGATGAATTCGCTGCGCATCGAGGGACAGAAAACAGTCGCGATCGAGATCGTGCAGCAGCTCGATTGGGAGGTCCCCGACTGGATTGTGATCCCCGGGGGAAACCTCGGGAATGTGAGCGCCCTGGGGAAGGGGCTGCGGGAGATGAGAGAGCTCGGGATCATCCGGAAGCTCCCCCGGATCGTCTGCGCGCAGGCCGCGCACGCCAACCCCCTCTACCTGAGCTACCTGAAGGGGTTCAAGGAATTCCATCCGGTCAGGGCGGAGAAGACCGCTGCGAGCGCCATACAGATAGGGAATCCGGTGAGCGTTAAGAAAGCGATCAGTGTCCTCAAGGCCTTCAACGGCGTCGTCGAGCAGGCGACGGAGGATGAGCTCGCGAATGCCTGCGCCCTCGCCGACCGGACCGGCCTCTACACGTGCCCCCACACGGGGGTCGCGCTCACCGCCCTCACCAAGCTCGTGAAGCGGGGGATGATAAAGTCATCGGACAAGGTGGTGGTGATTTCCACGGCTCATGGCCTCAAGTTCTCGGAATTCAAAACGCGGTACCACAAGGGGAAACTCCCGGAGGTCACGCCCCGGCACGCCAACCTCCCCCTCGAACTGCCGGCGCGGTACGAGGCGGTGCGGGCAGCCGTCTTTAAGGCTATCCGGAAGCGTTAGCAAAAGAGGATGTGAAATCCACAGGGAACATCACGCGCCCGCGTGTGCGTGCGGGGGTGGAGCGTTGCCCCGCATCCCCTGTGCCGAGGAAACAAGGATCAGGCGCGGGGCATCAAAGCCGGGGCGCGCCCGGTTGAGATCGCCGAAGCGTTCGGTGACCCCGAAGCCCGCGTTCGCGAGCACCGCCTCGATCTCGTGGAGGCCGTAGAGCCTCATGTCGGACTGCTTCCTGGTGATCCGCCCCTCGCCGGCGAAGTACCACGTCGTGACCATGCGGCTCGTCTCGGTGTAGTAGACCCTCTTCTCCATGATATATCCCCTCCCCGCCTTGGTCCAATCACGCGGGCGGAAGTGGCGCAGGACGAAGTCGCGGTTGACGATGTCGAGGAGGAAGCGCCCGCGCGGCTTGAGGGCCTTGACCAGGCCCTTGAGAATCCCGAGGTCGGTTTCATCGCTGTAGAAGCCGAAGCTCGACCAGATGCAGATCGCGGCGTCAAATTTGTTCGCAAACGGGATCTTGCGCATGTCTCCCTGGATGAGCGTGGGACGGACGTGCAGGGTGAGCGAGAGACTCTGGGCTCTTTTGATGTAGTCGGGGTTGAAGTCCATGCCGGTCACCGTGTAGCCCTTCCGCGCGAGGGCGATGCTGTGCCGGCCGATGCCGCAGCAGAGATCGAGCACCGTTTCGCCCTTTCTCAGGTTGAGCGCCTTCTCGATAAAATCAACCTCCCGCTGGGTGTCCTCGGCAGAAACCAGTTCAAAGCCGTAGTCGAGCCATGTCTTGTCGAAAAACTGCTGTGTCCATTCCATGAGTATGCCTCCAGAATTGTGTACGTTGAGAAAGCCCCCTCCTGCTGCGCCATCCCAAGAACCCTCCGCACGATTTATATTCCCTCCGCCCATGCATGTTATCGTCGGGGGCGGCTGAATGCATCGGACGAGCATGTGTATTCCTCGTCCATTCCATTGCGCGGTCTCCTAAAAGCTGAAGAGGCGGTACAGTTTCCGATGCCAGGTAATGAACCTCACGTATCTCCTGGTGGCGGGGTAGGTGATGGCGGCCATGAATTCCCGTACGTTCCCCCTCTGCCGTGTCGCCGTGAGCCAGCGGTCAACGTTGCTGGCCCCCGCGTTGTAGTGGGCGAGGGCGAAGGGGACGGGGTCGCAGAAGTTGCGATAGCGCCTCATGGCCTTCGCCAGGTACCAGCACCCGACCTCGATGTTGAGCGCGGGATCATAGAGCGCCGAGGGGGTGAAGTTTCTCGGGCCCCTTGATCTCGCATATTCACACCCGACCGCGGGGGTCACCTGCATAAGGCCGATTTCCCCCTTGTTCCCTCGAGCGCGGGGCCTGAAGTTGCTCTCCCGCCGGATGATCGCTTTCACGAGGAACGGGTCATGGCCGTAGGTGAGACTGGTTGACTTAATGAGCGTGGCGTATCGGTTCTCGAGCCAGAACCGATGGCTGATCATGGCCGCGGATATCACCGTGAGCATGACCACCGTCAACACGGGTAGGGAAAAGAATTTTTTTACGGACATGACTATGTGTTAAAATTGGGCGCGGCCCGCGACGTGAGGGCAGTATAGCAAAGTGGGGGAGGCAGTATCCAGTATCCAGTTGCCGCGCGGAAACCACAATGAGAAAAACAGAGAAAGAGGTGGCACTGGCCCTGGTGGAACGCCTGAAGCGGCAGGGCTTCGACGCGTACTTCGTGGGGGGGTGCGTCCGCGATATGCTCATGGGGAAGGAGCCGCTCGACCACGACATCGCCACGAGCGCCCGCCCCGCGGAGATCGCCGGGATGTTTGCCCACGTGGTGCCCGTCGGGGAACAGTTCGGCGTCATGCTGGTGCTCGAAGAGGGGCACGGTTTCCAGGTGGCGACCTTCCGCGCGGATCTGGAGTACCGCGACGGCCGCAAGCCGTCAGGGGTGCGGTTCTCTTCTGCCCGCGAGGACGTCCTCAGGCGTGATTTCACCGTGAACGGCCTCCTGTATGACCCGCTGGAGGAGCGCCTGCTGGACTACGTCGGCGGCGAAAAGGATATCCGTGAGAAAGTGATCCGCACCATCGGGGATCCACTGGAGCGCTTCACTGAGGACAAGCTCCGGCTGCTGAGGGCCATGCGATTTTCATCGACGCTCGGCTTCGAGATAGAAGAAAAGACCTTTGCAGCGATCAGGGAGCTCGTCCATGAGATCACGGTGGTGAGCCAGGAGCGCATCAGGGACGAGCTGGTGAAAATGATGATCGGGCCGCGCGCGGGCGAGGGCATCGGGCTCCTCGACCGGGCGGGTCTGCTCCAGGTCCTCCTCCCCGAGGTGCACGCCATGAAGGGGGTCCCGCAGCCGGAGGGGTTTCATCCCGAGGGGGACGTCTTCGCGCACACGAGGAAGATGCTCGACGCGATGGCCGAACCGTCAGTGGTGCTCGCGTTCTCGGTGCTCCTCCACGATGCCGGCAAACCGCCCACCTTCTCCGTCAGCGACCGCATCCACTTCATGAGGCATCAGACGGTGGGGGCGGAGATTGCGGGAAAGGTGTGCGGCCGGCTCCGGTTCCCCAACCATGTGCGGGACAGAATCGTGGCCTGTGTGGAGAACCACATGGTGTTCATGGACATCAGGAGGATGAGGGAGAGCACGGTCAAGCGCCTGGTGAGCAGGCCGACGTTCCTGGACGAGCTCGAGCTGCACCGCCTGGACTGCCTCGCGAGCGACCGCGACCTCTCCGCCTGGGAACTCCTGAAGCGGAAGCTCGACGAGTACGGCCGGGAGGTGCGTGAACCGGCCCCGCTCCTGAGCGGCCGCGACCTGCTCACGCTCGGCTATGCCGAGGGGCCGGTCATCGGGAGAATCCTCCGGCAAATAGAGGAGCTGAACCTCGAGGGCGTGCTCAAAACGAGAGACGACGCACTCAACTGGGTGGAGGAGCACTACAAAGGGGTCAAGTCTTGATTTTCTACTATTCAGAAAATGCGAGCTCACGGACTTGTGAAATATGAGCAGGCCGCTACGGATAGAATTTCCAGGCGCATGGTACCATGTCATGAATAAAGGAGCTGCGGGGCGCGTCATATTTTCCGATGACGGCGGGAAGCGGGCATTTCTCAAGCTGCTTGGAGAAGCGGTGCAGATATGGAATATCAGAATCCACTCATATAGCCTGCGTGACACGCACTATCATTTATTGACGGAGACGCCCGAGGGAAATCTGTCTCGGGCGATGCGCCACATTGACGGGGTATACACGCAGAGATTTAACAGGGCACATCACCGCGATGGAGCTTTGTTTCGCGGACGATATAAGGCAATTCTCATTGAGGAAGAAAGCTACTTGATGGAGATTGCGCGCTATATACATAATCAGAGCGTAAAATCCGGTGAGTTGACCGATCCAGCCGATGACAGATGGACAAGTCACCGCGCGTACGTGCGGGAGGAGGATCGGCCTTTATGTTTGACGACTGATCTTATCCTCTCCAGATTTTCCAGGAATATAGGAGCGGCAAAACGTGCGTTCGACAGATATGTCAAACAGGGAGTCCCTCAAAAAATTGAGGAGCAGTTGAGCGGAAAACGTTGGCCGAGCATGCTTGGCAGCCAGAAATTCAAAAATTGGGTACTCGAGAATTGGATAGATAAGGATAGTTTTGATTCAGAAATAAGTAGAGTAAAAGTGGAAAAGAGGGTGCATACGATGGATGATATTGTGGACGTCGTGTGCAGCTTATGCAGTTGCCCAAGAGATGCGCTCTTGTCGGGCCGAGTGGGACGAGGTCATATCGGAAGGAAGGTTGCGATGTATCTATGCAGGTCCGAACTTGGATACACGCATAAGGAAATAGGACAAATGTTCTACGGGTTGGGATATGCGGCTGTGGCTAAGATATATAGAGAGATTGCGGATCGGATTGAGGGCGGAGAAGATATTGACCTTATATATCGCGCAAAGAGAGAACTAAAAAGCCTGCTAAAAAGTTGAAATTCAAGACTTGACCCCTTCGCGCAGGAGCAGGGCGTTCTTCACAGCGTATCCCTGGGCGTCGTTGTTGAAGTACGCATACACGTCATTCCCCTCCTTCATCCAGGCGCGGGCCTTCGCCGCCCACTTCCTGAGCTCTCCCTCAGAGTAGTTCGAGCCATAGAGTCGCTCACCGCCGTGGAAGCGGAGATAGACGAAGTCGGCGGTCACTATCTCGGGCCTGGGCCAGTGCGGGGAGTGAGCGATGCAGAGGGCGCAGTCGTGCTCACGCAGGAGCTCGTATACCTCCTCGCGGAACCAGCTCTCGTGGCGAAACTCGAAGGCGTGGCGAACACGCCTCGCCGCCGCCGACGACTTGAGCAGATCGCAGAACGCAGCGAGCCGTTCTGTGTCCACCTTCATCCCCGGATGGAGCTGCCAGAGGACGACACGGAGCTTCTCCCTGAGCGCCGAGGCATGGCGCATGAAGCGTGCGAGCGGTCCCCGGCAATCCTTCAGCCGCTTGATGTGCGTGAGGTATCGGCTCCCCTTGAGCGCGAACGTGAACGACCGCGGCGTGCGCTCGCGCCAGGATCGGAAGACGGACGTGTCGGGCAGGCGGTAAAAGGTTACGTTCAGCTCCACGCTCGTGAGGTGGCGGGCGTAGTATTCCAGCCACTGCTTCTGTGGCGTCTCGCCAGGGTAGAATACCCCGTCTCCCCAGTGCCCATAGGCGTATCCGCTCGTCCCGATGTGAATATGCGCTGTCATTTACATATTCCAGCCGTTGATGGTGCGTCTATTGTATCGCTTCAGCCCTGTTTCGACAATGCGTGCTATGATTCTCTCATGTACACAGGGAGCCCCATAGCGGCTCAACTATGGGACACAGACGAAATAGGGCTAAGAATAATTTTCACCACGGAGGCACGGAGTGCACAGAGTGGAGTACATACTTCAGTGTACTCAATGACTTCAGTGGTAAAAACACTTAACCACTGAAGACACTGAACCCACTGAAAATCCACGAGGTTTCTCCGTGCTCTCCGTGTCTCCGTGGTGAATACTACGCGGTATTCTCGGCACGACTGAGGGATTACTGCATGGCATGTTTTGCGCTTGCAATATGCCTCCATTGATGATACATAGCATGTACATTCAGAGGGAAATCATGGACGACATAATGACGAGAATGAAACGCCACGAAAAGTTCAGCGATTTTTTCGTCCCCATTGACGAGCAGACCGAATTCAGGGATGCCACGTATTTTTTGCGCGGCGATGCGGCGTTCATTTTTTCAGAGGGGTACTGTCATGCCCCCGACCGGCCGCTCAAGGAGCGGCGGGTGGTTTCGCACATCGTCTTTGTCCCGCAGAGGGGCGAGGTGCCAGCGTACACAAAGAAGAAACTCTTCGGCCAGGAGTACGAAAATATCACCAAGGGCATTATGAACACGCAGCCGCTCCACATGTTCTATCCGTTGCAATTGAAGAGGTATCTGGAGATTGATCCCTCCCTCGATGTGGAGAAGCCCGCGTACGCGCGCTACAAGGCCCTGATACCAGTGGACTCCCTTCTCGGCTACTTCCCGCACCGCAATTCCCTCCAGGCCATATTCGCCCGCGCCGGGGGAGATGACAGCGCCCGGCGCATCAAGGGAGCGATTGAGGCCTCCGCCGGTCTCCTGGGAATATCCCCGGAACAGTTCGGCATATCGGGATCGTTGTCGCTCGGCACATACGAGAATCCACACGACCTCGACGTGGTCATCTATGCGAGCGTCAAGGAGGTGAGGCGCATCGTGGACTTTCTCTACAGGCTCACCGCCACAGACGAGAAGAGGAAGGTATTCGAGTTCGGCAAATACTGGCCGATCCGTTACTGGGAGTGGGTGGGCGGGGACAAACTCATGTTCTGCCCGTTTTTCTCATACATTGATCTCGATGAGTGCCCCTTGCGTGATTTTACCTGCGAGGAGATCGGCGGAGTGACGCTCGAGGGGCGCGTGGCGGATCACACGCACAACGCATACAACCCGACCGTACTGGGCCTCGAGAAAGTCGCACTGGATGGCAAAAACCGTTCCGGCCAGCTCAGGCTGATTCTCTACCACGGAGGGGAGAGGGGCGATTACGTGGAGGGCGACCGGATTGCCGGCAAGGGGACGCATGTCCTCATACGAACGTTCAAGGGGACGGGCGCCGCGCGGCGGCAGTCGGATGAGTACGAAGCGGTACTCACGACGAACATCGGCGATGTGCACAAGGCAGAGTAATATTGTTAAGTTTTTACCACGGAGGCACGGAGGACACGGAGCAAAGAGATGCATAAGAAAAATATGTTTTTCCAAAGAGGGGAAAAGGCTCTTTCCCACTTTGTGTAAACCACCGTTAATCCTAGATTCGTGGTCAGAAGCATAACGTAAAAAGAAAACAATATGATCTACGGAAAAGACAACAGGGAACTGATGGATGCGGTCAGGCGCCACCCCGATTTCAGGGACTTCGTCGTCCCCATCTCGACACTCAACGAGATCAGGGATGCGAACTTCTTCCTGCGCCGCGACGGCCTCCTTGCGTTCTCAGAGGGATACTGCCATCCCCCCGGCAAACTCATCGGGAATATCATCTATATACCCAGCCCGATGGGGACAAAAAGATTTTTCGGGGTCCCGTACGCGAGCATCATCAAGCACTATGGCGGAGAAGAGGAGAAGTGGGTCACCTTCAAGGAGCAATTGAAGATTTACCGCGAGATCGATCCCTCGACTCAGACGGGGAAACCGATATTCGCTGAGAACAAGTGCGTTTTTAACCTCGATGATTTTCTTGGTTACATCCCGCCGCTCCGCTCGCTCGAGATCGTGCGCAGCCGCATGCCGCAGATTGATGCGACAATCAGAGAAATCGGCGCCCTCCTCGGCATCGACCATGGGAAGATCGGCTGCACGGGCTCGATGTCGTTCGGGAACATCGGGGAGGCACACGACTTCGATCTCGTCTTCTACGGGGAGGTCGGCTTACTACGGGAGGTTCTCTCGGCGATCTACGAGATCGTCAAGGATCCCGCGAGGCAGGTATTCGAACTGGGGATGCTCTGGGCGATCCGATTCTATGACACCGCGGGGAACATGATCTGCCCCTTCTTCTCGTATGACGATCCGTCGGAGATCCCGCTCCCGAAATTCGAGATGGAGCTGCACGCAGGCGACATCGAGGCTACCATGACCATCGGCAATGACGACCACACGGGGTTCATGCCGTCTTTTCTCCCCCTCTCTGGAGCGAGTGCGGGAGGGGAGAGCCTGGGGGAGAATTCCGTGCTCATTATCTACCACGGGGGGAAGAGGGGAGAATACCGCAAGGGCGACCACGTCAGAGCGAGGGGCCATCGCGTCCGGGTGAGTACGGCGCGAAGGGAGTTTGACGCCATCCTCGTCACCGACATGGGCAATACGGAGAAGCTGGTTAAGTGTTGAGGGTTGAGCGTCTGAAGTTTTGATGTATTCGCCATTGCGCTCATCCCTCAACCCTCAACGGTTCTTTAACAGAGGAGATTTCACCATGATCAATGACATACTGGAAATTCTTCAAAGGGACGCCCGCACCACGCCCGAGGAGATAAGCTCCATGCTGGGGAAGAGCGCCGACTCGGTAAAAAAGGCGATCAAGAAACTGGAGCGCGACGGAGTCATTCTCAAATATAAGGCCATTGTGAACAGGGAGCTCCTATCCCCGGCCGAGCGCTGCGTCCGTGCGCTCATCGAGGTAAAGATCATGCCGCAGAAGAACGTCGGCTTCGATCGGATCGCGGAACGTATCTATCGATTCCCGGAGGTGAAGAGCTGCCTGCTGCTCTCCGGCGGCTACGACCTGCTGCTCACCGTCGAGGGGAGCGATATCCAGAGCATCAGCAACTTCGTCGCCGAGAAGCTTGCCCCGATGGAGAATGTTCAGGGGACGGTGACGCATTTCCTGTTGAAGAAGTACAAGGAGGATGGGGATATCCTGTTCGCGAAGCACAGGGAGAAGCGCCTCGCGATTACCTTTTAATGGTTAAGGGTTGAGTGTTGAGGGATAAGTGGCTTCAGCATACCCTCAACCGTGCATTATGATAGCGTCAAGGAGTTAGGCGTGAAGATAAAAATAGCCAGGCGCGTGAGAGAGCTGGCTCCCTCGGGCATCAGGGCGTTTTTCGACCTCGTGCTCGGGATGGATGATGTCATTTCGCTCGGCGTCGGAGAGCCGGATTTCGACACGCCGTGGCATATCAGGGAAACCGGGATTTACTCGCTTGAGCGGGGATACACGTCGTACACCTCGAACAAGGGGTTGCGGGAGCTCCGGGTGGCGATCGCTGATTTTCTCAAGTCTCGCCACGGGCTCGAGTACGATCCCGACGACGAGATCCTCGTCACCGTGGGGGTGAGCGAGGCGCTGGATCTCTCAATGAGGACCATTCTTGAGAGGAATGATCAGTTCCTTGTCCCCCAGCCGAGTTTTGTCTGCTACGCGCCGCTGGTGAGCCTGGCGGGGGGAAAGCCCGTCTGCATCGAAGTTTCTGAGAAACAGGGGTTCAAGCTGACCCCGGCGGTGCTGCGTGAGAATCTCGGGCGATCAGTCCGCGGCGTCATTCTCAACTATCCGTCCAACCCCACCGGCGTGTCTTACAGGGCTCAAGAGCTCGAGGCCCTGGCGGCCGTCCTCCGCCGCAGTGAGCTGATTGTGTTGAGCGATGAGATATATGACGAACTCACCTACGAGTTCACCCACACGGCTTTTCCCACGCTTCCCGGGATGAAGGAGAGAACGATCTATCTCAACGGCTTCTCCAAGGCCTATGCCATGACGGGGTGGAGGATCGGCTACGCCGCGGGCCCCAGAGACGTCATCGCGGCGATGACAAAAATTCATCAGTACACAATCATGAGCGCGCCCACGACCGGTCAGGTCGCTGCCTGCGAAGCCCTTCGTCGGGGGCAGAAGGACGTTGAGGAGATGAAGCGGGAGTACGCGAGGAGGAGGAGCCTCGTGTATCGCCGATTGAATGAAATGGGGCTCGCCTGTGTCAAGCCTGACGGGGCATTCTATATATTCCCCTGCATCCGATCGACGGGGCTCGACTCGATGGGCTTCTCGCAGCGGCTGCTCAAGCAGGAGAAGGTTGCCGTGGTGCCCGGCACCGCATTCGGCAGGGTCGGTGAGGGATTTATCAGGATATCATACGCCTCGAGCTACGACAGCCTCAAGGAAGCCCTTGACCGAATTGAGAAATTTATCAGTGGGCTGAAGGCCTCGCATTGAGCGTGGAGGGCAATCGCCTGCTCCCTCAGCCCTCACCAATAGTTCTCGAAGCCTCGTCCAACGTGAGCCCTCAGGGGCCGGCAATAGTGAGCACATACTTCATCTCAGAAAATAGCTGGCAGAAGTTCATTCAGTCGCTGTCCCGGACCGTCTCGGTGTACTATCCCGAAGCGGCGGGCGAGGATTATCATCTCGCGCCCGCCTTGCAGGGAGCGCCACCCCCTCTCTTATTCAACCGATACCGCACTGTCCAGCCGCTCAAATCGCTCTTCTTTGAATTCCGTCGCGGCGTGGGGAGCTATTTCGGTGGGAGTGGCGAGGAGGAGCGCGGAGGAGAGCAGGTGGTTGTGGGGATGAAGGGCTGCGACCTCAAGGCGATGGCGGTGCTCGATTTCGTGTTTGCGGGTGAGGTGCCCGATCCTTTCTACCTGAGGAACAGGGAACGGACACTCATCATCTCGTCAGACTGCACGGGGTTCAAGAAGGTCTGCTTTTGCGTCCTGGTGGGAGGGAAGCCGCACCCGGAGGAGGGCTACGATCTCAACTACACGCCCCTCCCGGAGGGCTCCGTCGTTGAGGTCGGCACCCCGAAGGGGATGGCGCTTGTGGATCGTTTCAAGGACTACTTCGCTCCCGCGACGCAGGAGCAGCTGGAACAGCGCGCGGAGGCGCGTGAGCGCGTGGCGGCCCTGCTCACAGAGCACCAGAAGGGGTATGGATATCTGTGGGGAGGGGTGACGAGGGAGCTCATGGAGCGGGTGTTCGAATCGCCGGTATGGGAGGAGGAGGCGGAGCGCTGTGTGGAGTGCGGGGCGTGCAATTTCGTGTGCCCCTCGTGCCATTGCTTTTTTCTCTCGGATCATGGCCGGGAAAATTTCAGGCGGGTGAGAAATTGGGACGCGTGTCAGTATAAGGGATTTGCGAGGGTCGGTGGCGGCGCCAATCCGAGGCCGGAGCTCTACCAGCGCCTCCGCACCCGCTACGAGAAGAAATTCTGCTTCTGCCCGGCCGTGATGGGCGTGAACGGGTGTACCGGCTGTGGCCGCTGCGTGGAGGCCTGCATCGGAAAGATCGATATGCGGGAGGTTCTGAAGAGGCTCAGCGGTTGTAAATAAGTGTTCACCACGGAGACACGGAGGGCACGGAGAAAAACAACAAGGTAGTAACCGCGGATTAGGCGGATTGCGCGGATTTTCTTCGCATTGATCTTTGAACCTTAAACTTTACACTTTCACCTGTAACAGCGCTCCGCGACCTCCGTGTCTCCGTGGTGGAAAATCAAATCAATGAAGAACATATATCTTCCCCTCAGGGGCACAATTGAAAAGGTCATCGAAGAGAACTCGACGATCAAGAGTTTCCTCATCGTGCCGGACGAGCTGGTGTCCTTCTGCGCGGGTCAATTTATCGAGCTCACCGTGCCGGGAATCGGCGAGGGGCCATTCACGCCCTGCTCGTCGCACTATGCGACCGGTACGCTGGAGTTCACCGTCATGAAGGTGGGGAAGGTGACCACCGCCCTCCACGGCATGGGGGCCGGTCAATGCGTCGGCCTGAGGGGGCCGTATGGACGCGGTTATCCCCTGGAGAAATTCGAGGGCAGAGCGATCCTTATCTGCGGCGGCGGCGTCGGCCTCGCGCCCTTGCGGTCGCTCCTCCTCACGCTGCGCCATGACATCGAGCGCTACCGTGGGGTGTTGCTGCGCTACGGGGCTCGCACGCCCGCGGATATTATCTACAAGGCCCAGCTCGCGAAGTGGCAGAAGGATGAGAAGTTAGATGTGAAGGTGACGGTGGACAGGAGCGATGCGGGCTGGACCGGACAGGTGGGTCTCGTGACCACGCTGCTCGAAGACCCGGTCATCGATCCGGAGAATTCGGTTGCGGTCGTCTGCGGCCCTCCGGTCATGATGAAGTTCACCACCTTCAAGCTCCTCGATGTCGGATTCGCCCCCGGAGATATCTACCTCTCCATGGAGAAGAACATGAGTTGCGGGTTCGGCAAGTGCGGCCATTGCCGGCTCGGCAGCTACTATGTGTGCAAGGATGGCCCCGTGTTTACCTACGAGCAGGTGAAGGATTTGAGAGAGGTGTGGGAATAAAGCAGGGAGAAGAGGGAAGGGAGAAGGGGGAAGCGGAAACGTTAAAGACAGTTGCTGCCCCCTACGCCCTGCTCTCTTCACCCTGTAGTTCCAAGGAGGAACTACAATGACCAAATGCGCCGGTTGCGGAACAGACAACCCGCAGAAGAGTAAGTTCTGCGGCGAATGCGGCATGAAGCTCAAAGAAACCTCTGCCGAAGTTCACATGGATCGTGGGTACGCCGCCCTCCGACGGGGTGCGGTGGAGCAGGCCATAGAAGAGTATAAGGAAGCGCTCAGGCTCGACCCATCTGCCTCGCGTGCCCACAGGGAGCTCGCCTCGATCTACTACCACCGTAACATGCTCAAGGAGGCGCTGGAGGAAAACAAGGAGGCAGTGGCGCTCGACCCTGATTTCGGCATCGCGCACTACGAGCTGGGGACGGCGTATTACCGGCTCGGGCGGTTCGATGAGGCGATTGAAGCATACAAGAACGCGGTCAGGGCGCACCCCTCGCTCTACCTCGCGTACTTCAGGCTCGGCTTGATCTACTATTACCGGGGGCACCCCGACAAGGCGATCGAGATGTACGAGAAGGCGCTTGAACTCAATCCCTCTTTCAAGGTCATACACTATCACCTCGCGATCGCATACGCGCGGCGGGGGCTGCTCAAGGAGACGATAGAACAGTTCAAGATCGTGCTCCAGATGGATCCGAAGATGGCCGCCGCCCACTATCACATCGGCTGCGCCTACTACTACAAGGGCGATCTGGATAAGGCGATGGCGCACTTTGAAAAGTCACTCGAACTCGATCCTCAGGATGAGCGGTCGGCGCGTAACCTGAGGACACTGAAAGATTTGAGGGGAAAATTCTTTTAAATCCCAGGTTATAGAAGCTGACATTATTTGGGATTTTGGATTTTGACATTGGGATTTCCGTATGAAGCCTCTGCTCATCAACCTCGACATCTGCAGCGCGTGCCCGCAGTGCGTCATCGAATGCAGCTACTATTATCATCCGGGAAACAGGGGGATCGACCGGCTGCGGGAGCTCGTGACCTACGCCCTGGTGTGCCGGCGTTGTGAATACGGCACCTGCGTCCAGGCGTGTCCGGTCGAGGCGCTGGAGAGGGATAGCGCTGGTGTGCTGAGCAGGTATAGCATGCGCTGTATCGGCTGCGGGTCCTGCTCCCATGCATGCCCCTTCGGGACGATCTATCTCGACCTGCTGCCCTACCAGCTTTCCGGCTGCGACCTCTGCCGCGACAGGGCGCTGCGGTCGCCGCCGCTGTGCGTGCGGACATGTCCCTACGGGGCGTTGGGCTACCTGGAGGTTGAAGAGGATAAAGAAAAGGGAGTCTATCTGGTTGACGATGGCATCGCGGTCATTTCACACCACTGGGCGCGACATGGAAAAACAGTTCAAGGTTGAAAGTGTAACGCGTAAAGAATAATGGAAACTTTCCTGATCTACCTTATATTCCCGGGGTTCATCTTTACCGCGGCACTCGGCATGATGGCGCGCTGGCTGGACAGGAAGGTCACCGCAAGGCTCCAGTGGCGTGTCGGCCCCCCCTGGTATCAGTCATTCGCGGATATCGTCAAGCTCCTCGGGAAGCAGACAATCGTCCCCCCCGAGTGCCGGAAGCCGGCCTTTCTCCTCGCGCCGGTCCTGGGCCTTGCCGGTATGATTGCTGTCTCCGGCATGCTCGGTGCGGTCAGCCTGAATCCCGCGCGCGGCTTCGCGGGCGATCTCATCGCGGTGATCTGCATCCTCGCCGTGCCGTCGCTCGCGCTGTTCATCGGCGGGCGAGCGTCGGGGAACCCGCTCGCCGAGATTGGCGCGAGCCGGGAGATGAAGCTCATGGCGGCATATGGAATCCCGTTCATCCTCGCGGCGTTCACGCCCGCCGCGAAGGCAGGATTGACGGTGGCGCTCGGGGACATTCTCGCGTGCCAGCACGTGCGGGGAGCTCTCCTCTGGAGCCCCTCCGGCATCCTGGCGTTCATCGTCGGGCTCGTGTGCATGCAGGCCAGGCTGGGATTTGTCCCGTTCGATAGCCCCGAAGCGGAGACGGAAATCGAGGCCGGCCCGCTCACGGAGTATTCGGGAACCTTGCTCGCGATCTTCACCCTGATGAAAATGATGCTGGTGGTCATCGTGCCGTGGTTTCTGCTCATCCTTTTTGCCGGCGGCGTCCAATTTCAGGGGTGGGGGATCGCACGCTCGATGCTGCGGTATCTGCTCATGCTTATCATAGCGATCCTCGTCAAGAATACGAACCCGCGCATCCGTATTGACCAGGCGCTCAGGTTCTTCCGGGGGCCGGTGACCGTTGCCGCGGCGGCGGGCGTCGTGCTCGCGTTGCTTGGCTACTGACATGAAACGCATTGCACGTGAAGAGTGAAGCGTGGAACGTGAAGCGTATGATGTCGTATATTCGCTTCACGCTTCACGAACGACGATTCACGTGCACGAGGTGTTATGAGTCTAAAATCGTGGGCCTTCAAAAAGTCTCCGTGGGTCTTCCATCTCTCCGCGGGCTCATGCAATAACTGCGACATTGAGATTCTGGACTGCCTCACGCCGCGTTACGATGTGGAGCGCTTCGGCATTCTCCTCGTCGGGAGCATCCGCCACGCCGACATCCTCCTCGTGACCGGCGCCGTCAACAGGAAGGTCGCGCCCAGGATCCGTGAGCTCTATGACATGGCCCCAAGGCCGTGCCTCGTGGTTGCGTGTGGAACATGCGCCTGCGGGCAGCACATGTTCAAAGAGAGCTACCATACGATGGAGCCGCTCGACGCCCGTGTGCCGGTGAGTGTATATGTCCCCGGCTGCCCCCCGAAGCCGGAGGCGCTCATCAGCGGTATTGTGAGAGCGTTGCAACAGTTCAAGGTGTAAAGTCTAAAGTATAAGGTTAAAGAAGTATGAACGCCATGCTGGAAGTGATCAGGGAAGGCCTCAAGGACGACGTCGCCAACTGGGATGAGCGCCGCGGCCGGCGGGTCTACTGCGATGTGCCCCGGGATAAAATTGCCGAGGTTGCCCGCGCGCTCGTCGAGACGTACCGTCTGCGCTTCATCACAGCCTCGGGGACCGATACGCGATTCGCCGTGGAGATCCTCTATCATTTTTCAGTGGATGAAGAGGGCGCGGTCCTGTCGTTGCGCGTTGCCCTGCCGAAGGATGCTGCGCTGAGTTCCCCGAATGAGCATCTCGAGGTTGACTCACTCGCACCTTTCCTGAAGGCGGCCGAGTGGATCGAGCGAGAGATGCAGGAGATGCTCGGCGTGACCTTCAGGGGCCACCCGGATCCGAAGCGGTTGTTGCTCGCATCCGACTGGCCCGCGGGGAGCTATCCGCTGAGGAGGGAGAGTGAGGTGCCGGAGTGACTATAGCGCGCCCTTCAGGGAGCGGATGCGTGGATCGTATCGGCGTGGGGGCGTGTCGGCGTTTCGGGGAACAGTAGTGCAGCGCATCCTTCGGGATTCGAGATAGAGATTATATGTTATGACAGAGAGAATAATATCCATAGGGCCGTACCATCCCCTCCAGGAGGAACCCGCGTGCTTTAAGCTCCACGTTGAGGGCGAGCGGGTGGTGAAACTCGACATCGAGCTCGGCTACAACCACAGGGGGATTGAGAAACTGGTTGAGTCGAAGTCGTATGATCAGGGCATCTTTCTCGTGGAGAGGATCTGCGGCATATGTTCCACGAGCCATCCGTTCGCGAGCGTCAACGCGCTGGAGAACCTCATCGGCGTCGAGATCCCCGAGCGCGCGCGGTATATCAGGAGCGTCGTCGGGGAACTCGAACGAATCCATTCCCACCTCCTCTGGCTCGGCCTGGCGGGCCACTTCCTGGGATACAACACCCTGTTCATGTGGGCCTGGAAGGCGCGGGAGATCGTCCTCAACCTGTTCGAGCGCATCAGCGGGAACCGGCAGAACTACGCGATGTTCAAGGCTGGCGGCGTGCGGCGTGACATCAGGGATGAAGAGATCCCCGACTATCTCAGGGAGCTCGCGCAGCTGACCCCCGCCCTGGACAGGTTCAGGGGGGCGGTGACGGACGATCCGGTATTTCACGCGCGGACGAAAGGCGTGGGGGTCCTCACCGCGGAGGATGTGCGCCGCTTCGGGGCGGTGGGGCCGCTGGCCAGGGCGTCAGGCGTTGACCATGATGTCAGGCGCGATGATCCCTACGCAGCCTATGACCGCGTTGAGTGGAAGGTGATCACTGCTCGCCACGGGGATGTGTATGACAAGGTGCTGGTGCGGATCCTCGAGATGTACGAATCGCTCGCCATCATCACGCAGTGCCTGAAGAAGCTTCCGCCGGGGGAAATTGACGCGAGGGTGAAGGATGTGCCGCCGGGAGAAGGGATCGGCCGGCACGAGGCGCCGCGCGGCGAGGTCTTCCACTACGTGAGGAGCGATGGCACGAACAGGCCGGCGCGCTACAAGATTCGCGCCCCGAGCTACATGAATGTCGCCACAAACGCCAAGGCGGTCGTCGGCGGAACGATAGCGGACGCGACGATCATCCTCGCCGCCGTGGACCCCTGCTACTGCTGCACGGAGCGGGCGGTCGCGGTCGATGTCGAGACGGGGAAAAAAATCTGGAGCGGGGAGGATCTCATCCGCATGTCACAGGAGAAGACGGCGCGATTGCGCGGCAACAGATCAATAGTTAGTAGTCAGTAGTTGGTAGTCAGGGGATAATGGTCAGAAGATGGGGAATAGGGGATGGAAAAGGCAGTCAGGTTTGAGGATCTGGGTGTATGGAGGAAAGCACATCAGCTCGTGATCTTAATCTACGATTTAACAAAACAGTTCCCGGCGGATGAGAAGTTTTGACTGGTTTCACAGATGAGGCGAGCTGCCGTTTCAATACCTGCAAACATTGCGGAGGGATTTAATAAGAGAGGGAAGAAAGACAAAATCAACTTCTATAATATTTCTCAAGGTTCTCTCGGCGAGCTGAGATACTATCTGCTGTTGGCAAGAGATCTTAAATATATGGGTGATATCTCTGAGAATGAGGTACTCATAGAAGAAATAGGGAGAATGCTGAATGGCTTGATCAGCAGGATACAGGGCTCCGTTTAACATTGACCCTAACTACTAGCTACTAACTACTGACTACTTGTTATGAGATTGCCCAAAATCCGCGAATTGGCCGCAGCGCTCCGCGCCCTCTTCGGCCGGCGGTATACCAGCGCGTTCCCCGCTGAAAAGGCGGTGGTCCCTCCCGGATTCCGCGGAGTGCCGCGCTTTGACGAAAAGGAGTGCATCGGGTGCGGCGCGTGCGCCATCGTCTGCCCCGCCAAGGACATCGAGGTTGCCGATGAGATACGTGAGGGGAAGGGAGTGAGGCGGCTCACCATTCACTACGACGACTGCATCTTCTGCGCCCAGTGCCACAGGAGCTGCCCCACGGAGAAGGGAGTGGTGATGACGGAGGAGTTTGATCTCGCCACCGTCAATCGCCACGGCCTGCGCCAGTCGGTTGAGAAGGAGCTCGTCCTCTGCGAGCGGTGCGGCGAGCAGGTGGCCGCGAGGGATCACCTCCTCTGGATTGCGCGGCGGGTCGGGGCGTCCGCCTATTCCAACCCCACGCTCATGCTCACGCTGCTCCAGCAGCTCTCGCCCGGGACGACGGCTCCGGCTGAAAGGGGCGGGCCCTCCGGGCGAAGTGACCGGGTGCGGGTGCTCTGCCCCCGATGCAGGAGGGCCTCGACGCTTGAGTTCTCACTGGAAAAATGAACTGGAGCGCCTCCTGCATCCGCGCATCGGGAAGCGCCTTGTCCTGGTCGGTGTGGGGAATCCGCTCAGGGGCGATGACGGCGTGGGGAGCCTCCTCGCACGGAGGATGCGCGAGCGGGGCAAGCCATTTGTGCTCGACGGGGGAACCGCGCCGGAGAACTGCGGCGAGCCTATCGCGGCGCTCGCACCCGAGACGGTGCTCGTGGTTGACGCGGCCCGCTGCGGCGGGGATGCGGGCGCGGTGAGAATCTTCAGGAGCGGGGAGATCGCCGGCGGGGCGCTCTCCACGCACGATCAGTCCCTGCGCGTCCTCGCGCACTACCTGAAGCGCCGGTGCGGATGCGAGATGCTCATCCTCGGCGTCGAGCCCGCGAGCGTTGGAATCGGTGAGGGGCTCAGCGCCCCCGTGCGGGCGGCACTGGATGAGATGGAGGCAGTACTGCTGGAGATCCTCCCCGACAAGTAGATATAGCCTTCATGGCAATCTGAGCAGCGCGTACGCACCCCGCGCGATCAATTCACCCGCGAGTCTTATCCCGAGTTCCAGCGGTTCCCGCATATTCCCTTCCATGCCTCCCCGCACCGCCTGCCTGCCGTCGGGGGAGAGCACGCACGCGAGCAGCGTGAGCCTGTCCTCCCCAATGGGTTCTGCGTATGCCCCGATGGGGATATGACATCCCCCTCCCAGCGCCTTCAGGAATGATTTCTCCACAGTGATTGCCGCATGGGATTGCGGATGGTTTATTGAGCGGGCGATCCGGAGCGCGTCGCTGTCGCCTTCCCTGACCTCGATCGCCAGGCAGCCCTGTCCCGGGGCGGGGATAAACGCCGGCGGCGTGAGTCGCTGCGTGATGACGCCGCTCATGCCGAGCCTCTGGAAGCCTGCTGCCGCCAGGATGATCGCCTCGCACGTCCCGTCTCGCAATTTCCCGAGCCGCGTGTCAATGTTGCCGCTCATGGGGACGACGCGCAGGTCCGGCCGCATGTTGAGTACCTGCGCCGCGCGCCTCGGGCTCGATGTCCCCACGCGCGCCCCGGTCTCGAGGTCGTAGAGGTCCTCTCCCTCTGGAGAGATGAACGCGTCGAACGGGTCTGCCCGTCGCGGCGCAGCGGCGATGATGAGGCCGGCGGGGTGCTCGGTGGGGAGGTCTTTCATGCTGTGCACGGCGAGATCACATCCTCCCCGGAGGAGCTCCTCCTCGATTTCCTTGACGAAGAGGCCCGTGGCGCCTTTCCCGCGTGCAGCGTGGCGGTCGCCCGCAGTGCGGATCGGCTTTATCTGGAATTCTATATTGGGATAGTTGAGCCGCAGCGCGCTGATGACCTCCTGCGCCTGGGCGAGCGCGAGTCTACTCCCCCGCGTACCGATGGTGATGACGCGTGTTTCCATAATGTGTGAACCACTGAGGGCACTACTGCAGACGAAAGTGTAAAGTTAAAGGTGTAAAGATCAATGTGGAGAAAATCCGCCTCATCCGCTCAATTCGCGGTTAATCTCTTAAGAATATTCTCTGCGGCCTCCATGTCCTCCGTGGTTTGGTTTGATCTTTAAACCTCTTCAGTATATCCCCTGGTAGCTGATGGTCAATGAGATTTCTCACCGCGAATGGTATAATCAGGCGGTCAGACGCCATGATTAACGTGACCAAACTCTACTGCGGGGGAACATTCGCGGGTGATCGCCTGCGCTATGCCGCCGGCGGCCGGACGGCCCCGGTGGTTGCGTGGAACTGCACGGCGCGCTGCAACCTGTGCTGCCGTCACTGCTACAGCGATGCGGGAGTGCGTGACTCAGGGGATGAGCTGAACGGGGCCGAGGCGAGAAGGATGATCGCGGATCTCGCGCGGTACGGCGTTCCCGTCCTCCTCTTTTCGGGAGGTGAGCCGCTCCTCAGGCCCGACCTCATGGAGCTCGGCGCGTGGGCGGCGGCGAAGGGTATCCGGACTGTCCTCTCGACAAACGGAACCCTCATCGGGAAGGAAGAGGCGGCGGCCATCCGCGGGAGCGGATTCTCCTACGTGGGGATAAGCCTTGATGGCGTGGGGAGCGACAATGACCGTTTCCGCGGGATGCCGGGCGCTTTTCAGAAAGCGGTGGAGGGTATGAGACGGTGTCTGAACGCGGGCATTAAAACAGGACTGCGCGTGACGCTGACCAGGCAGAACCGTGCGAGCCTTGAACCGCTCCTGGACCTCGCGCAGACCGAGGGGCTCGCGCGCGTGTGCGTGTATCACCTTGTCTATTGCGGGCGGGGTATGGCCGAGGACGATCTGGCCGCTGGCGAGGTGCGCGGCGTCATGGACATTATCCTTCGCAGGGCACGAGAGTTCCACTCGGTTGACAGGGAGTTCGAGATACTGACCGTTGATAATCATGCCGACGGAGTGTACCTCTATCTCAGGCTGCGCGCGGAGGAGCCGGCGCGTGCGGTCGCCGCCCGCGCCCTTCTTGAAAACGCGGGAGGGAACCGCTCCGCCATCGGGATCGCGTGCGTCGATGCGTCTGGTGCGGTGTATCCCGACCAGTTCATGCGGCAGTCCCCCGTGGGGAGTGTGAGAGAGAGGTTGTTTTCGGAGATATGGAGCGACGCGGGGAATGCCCTGCTCGCCGCCCTCAGGGATCGGAAGGGATTGCTCCGGGGGAAATGCGGACGCTGCTCATGGAAGGAAATATGCAACGGCAACATGCGGGCGAGGGCGCTCGCCGTGCATGGCGACCTCTGGGCTGAAGATCCTGCCTGTTATCTGACGGAAGAGGAAATCGCGGGGGCCCGGTAAAAGACCACGCAGCATGAAGGGGGAATGAGAGCGTCCATGGAGCAGCATCCGCTGAAGGTGCTTTTCTGGGAGGCGACGTCGGCGTGCAATCTCCGCTGCCGCCACTGCCGGCGGATGCCCGCAGGTGCGGGGGCCGGCGCGCGCGAGCTTACGACAGATGAGGCGAAGAGCTGGATCAAAGATGTCGCCGCCTGGTGCCGTCCGCTCCTTATCCTGAGCGGCGGTGAACCGCTGATGAGAGCCGATATAGTTGAGCTCGCTGCGTACGCGGGGAGGCGGGGATTGGCTGTCGCGCTCGCGACGAACGGCGTGCTGATGACGGGTGAGATCGCGGGGGAGCTCCGTCGCGCGGGGGTGCGGCGGGTGAGCGTCAGCCTGGATGGTGCGAGGGCGGGGACGCACGATGGAATGCGAGGGGTAGGAGGTGCGTTTGACGCAGCGCTGAACGCCCTCAGGATCCTCAGGGCGGCGGCCGTGAGCGCGCAGATAAACATGACGGTGTGCAGGGGGAATCGGGGTGAGATTGAGCAAATCTTTATTCTTGCCGAAAGGGAAGGGCTCCAGGCGGTCCACTTTTTTGTTTTTGTCCCCGTGGGATGCGGCCTCACATTCGAAAAAGACCAGGCCCTCTCCGCGGTCGAGTGCGAAGAGCTGCTGCGCTGGTTCCGGACGCATGCGCATCCCCAGGGACTCGAGGTGAGGCTGACCTGCGCCCCTCAGTACCAGCGGATTCTCGCGGAACACGGCGTGTGGCCCGAGGAGAGTGCGCCACGTAGAGTGGGGGAGCCTGCCCGGAGAAGCGCGGCGAGGCCGGCCGGATGCCTCGGGGGAAAGAGCGTCTGTTTCGTTTCTCATGCGGGGGAGGTTTTCCCATGCGGTTATCTGCCCGTCGCAGCGGGCAGTATACGCGAGCGGAGTTTGAGAGAGATATGGGAAAGGTCGGCCCTCTTCCTTGAGCTCAGGGATGAGGATAGGCTCGGAGCCCCCTGTGGGACGTGCGCATATAAGGTGACGTGCGGGGGGTGCCGCGCCCGCGCGTATGCGGCGACTGGAAATTATCTGGGGGGAGACAGGTTGTGTATAAATCCTCCACCTCCCGAAGCGTAAGCGCAGGGAAATAAATCCCCCGACTGCGCCAAGGCTCCGTCGGGCAGGCAAATCCCAAAAAGGAATAAATAGGCTGAACATCCCGGACAAAGTGCTCCTTGACGAAATTCAGCGCCGGTTCCCCCTCTGCGCGCGGCCATACGCTCAATTGGGCGAAAGGCTGAATCTCAGCGAGGCCGGGGTATTGCGCCGGCTGCGGATACACAAGGGGAATGGTCTCATTCGCCGGATCGGGCCCGTGTATGATGTGGGGGCATGTGGACTCACCACTGTCCTCATCGCGCTCTCCGTGCCGCCCTCGCGGGTGATTCGGGCCGCCGCCTGCATAAACTCATATGAAGGTGTCACTCACAATTATCTAAGGCGACATCCGCTCAACATCTGGTTCACGCTCACCTGCCGTGATCGGGCCGCCCAGAGGGCTGTTCTCAGGGAGATAAAAAGAAAGGTCTCACCCCTGCGTTATCTCGAGCTGCCTTCGAAGAAGGTGTTTAAGCTCGGCGTCGTGGTTGATCTCGGCGTGCCGGCGGGGAGGCGGTTGAAAACAGGAGGAGAATATCCCTATCGCGCAAGGATGAAGTCGCGCCCGGCGCCATGGGGGCGCTCATCTATCGGGAAGATTTCATCTGATCTCCCCCTTGTATCCACACCATTCCCGAGGGGAGCGCTGAAGGCGATACGGCTTCTGGCCGCATCCGGGCGCATCCGGCGGTTCGGCGCCATACTGGACGGGCGCCGCCTCGGCTTCCGCTTCAATGCCCTCGTGGCATGGAAAGCCGGTCCCCGGCGGATCGAAGAAGCGGGACGGCGGCTGGCCTCGTTCCCCCAGGTGAGCCATTGTTATGCGCGGGCGAAGCCGCCGTCATGGCCCTATGACCTCTACACGATGATCCACGCGAGGGACGGCACGCGCGGGGGGGAGCTGATTGCGGATATGTCGCGCGCCGCGGGGACCGCCGACTATGTCGTGCTGGAGACGGTGCGCCAGCTGAAACGCTCGTCCGTCGCACCGCCCGTGCGGTGAGGTGTCTAATTTCTGCCCTCATCTGCTGCAGCCGACACTTCAGTGTCGGCGCTGCAAATCAGTTGAACCCCCCGTTGAGAATCCATGGTCACAACGAATGCGTTATAAACTTTCTCAGCGCTTCCGGGGTGCGGTGTGCTATAATCAACGCTTCTGATTTAAAAAGGCGACGTGCCCGACAGTTTGCATTCTACATCTTTCGTAGCCGACACTTCAGTGTCGGCGAGCAATATATTCTTGGAAATCGAGAAGGACGTGAACGTTCCGACGTATCATTTCAAAAGGGGAGAGGAATAGGAGGGGGGCGATGTTCAATATCGGCGATACGGTGGTGTACAAGGGCCACGGCCTTGTGAAAGTTGTCGGCATTCCGAAGAGCAGGCTCGAGGGAGCCGGTGCGGGAGAGGAGGCCTACTACATGCTCAAGTCGGCGCGCACGCCGCTGAGCGGGACCAAACTCCTGGTCAAGGTGAGCGGGGCGGAGAAGGTCCTCCGCTATCCGATGAGCAGTGAGGGAGCGAAAGAGCTCGTCGCGCTGCTCGATGAAGAGGCCGCCGAGCTCCCCGAAGACCACATGGAACGGATGCGCATCCTGGATGAGATTGCGGACAGGAACGACTGGAAAGAGCTCGCGGCGCTCGTGCGAGATTATCGGGAGAGCAAGCTCCTGAATCTGGATCGGGTGGAAATTAAGAGAATCAAGGCTATCTCGCGCAATCTCGCGGAGGAAATCTGCTACGTCCTCAAGATGAACCGCCCCGCCCTCAAGGGCAAGTTATCCATCAGGTCGGTAGCGTGATGGTGGCGGGGTGCCGTATCGCCCCCGACACACCCCTGATTGTCCCGGTTGCGGCCTACATGCTGCCCTTTGTCTCCCTGCCTTTTTCCGTTGTTTCTGAGAATCCCTGAAGTGCGGCTGACTTCTCCATGTCAGCGATCGCGTCATTGATCCCTTTGGAGACGGCCGCGCTCATCGCCTCGACAAATTTACCTTTGTCTTTCTGCGCCACGCGAGCCTTCGCGTCGTAGGACCACACCGGCTGCCCGCTGTTGCCCCGGAGCAGCTCCAGGGTCAACTCGCATTCGGCGGAGTTGCCCGCCTTGGTGACAACCTGGTCAAAATTCACGATCGCACTCTGAAGGATGAGGTCGGGATTTACCACGATGTCGATGGGGTCGACCCGCTGGAACAGGCCCGAATCCTTGAGCGCATCAAGGAGCGCCCTCCGCACCATCTCCGCCGGTTGCTCGACCCACTGGCTGTACTCATAGAAGCCGACTTCGTATTCGGAGGTGCGGTATACCATCTGGTCCTGGTATCGCGAGGGGGCGCGGACGTTGTTGACCGCGACCGTCAGCGGGAGTTGTTTTTCAGACCTGGGAACGACGAGGTCCGTCTCGATGAGGTAGTAATATGTCCGCACCGATCTGCACGACGAGAGGCAGAGGAGAATGCTAAAGAGCGCGAGAATATTTATGATAGTTTTCATCATAACCTCCATTCATTTTCACATTTAAATTTTGACTTTACACTTTCTGCCTTAGGCTGTTGTTAACGCGCATGCGGGTGTTCAGGCATCGGTATCCCCCAGAAAACGGATGCGGGGTTCTGGTTCAGGCGCATGAACACCCTGTTCGCCTGGACGATCGCCTCTCGGAGGGCTCTCATGGTCTGGGTTATTTCGTATTCACTGTTGAGCATCGTCCCCCGTGTGGTCTGGAGAAACGTGGTGACCTCTGCGAAGGTCTTATTGGCCGTTTGTATCGTCGTATCGGCATTGCGCACGAGCGCGCCGAGACGGTCAGCCTTTACATCCCCGATCGACTGGTCAATCTTGGTGAGGATTTGCGAAATGTTCTCGAGTATCTTGGGCAGGTCCGACGCCATATTTTCCAGGATGGAAGGCTGGGAGGCGATAAAAGACCCCGCCGGCAGCACCGGCTCGCTCGGCTCGCCTCCCGCGAGCTCGATCTGCATGCCTCCCATGAGGTTTCCCATGGCGAGCGTGGCGATCGTGCCCTCCCTCAGGGTGACTTTATTGGCCGCGATCCCCACGGTCACAAGTGTTTCATTTTCTTCCGTCACGCGGATATCCTGGACCTTCCCGACGGGGACGCCCCGGTAGAGGACGTCGCAGTCTTTGCCGAGGCCCCGCACGCTCTCGATGAACTTGATGTAGTACGTTTCCATCGGCTGCCTGTTTTTCACCGACACGGTTGCAAAGAGCGCGATGATCAGCCCCAGCCCCGTAATGAGGAAGACGCCCACCTTTACCTTCTGTGCCCTTGTTGCCACGTCACATCTCCTTTTTTATGGTACGTTACACTTTATACCTTAGGCCTTCAACTATCTTTCCACTTTTCAGTGTTCATTGTCGTTCCGCGCCTCGATTGCCTTGTCCGGCTGCCTGTCGAAGAACTGGCGCACGCGGGGTACATCGCTCTTCTCTGCGCCATCGAGAGTTCCCATGAAGATGATGCGTCCACGGTCGAGCATGAGGACCCTGTCGGCGACCGTGCGTATGGATTCGAGCTCGTGTGTGATGACAACCATCGTCACCCCCGTCAGCCGCCGCATGTCGAGGATGAGCTTGTCGAGCCCCGCGGCCATGATCGGGTCGAGCCCCGCGGACGGCTCGTCAAAGAACACGATCTCCGGGTCCATGGCGATGGAGCGCGCGAACCCGACCCTTTTCTTCATCCCCCCGGAGAGCTCGTCCGGCATCCGATCGCCGTAGTTCCCCAGTCCGACGAGGCTGAGTTTCATCCGCACCAGGGTGTCTCGCAACTCCGCGTCCGTGGCGCCGTATTCTTCTATCGGGAGCCCCACGTTCTCCGCGACGCTCATGGAGTTGAAGAGCGCCCCTGATTGGAACGTGATGCCGATCCTCTGCAGCAGCCGTGCGCGCTCGTCATCGTCCATCTTCGTGAGATCTTTGCCCCAGTACAGAATCTCGCCGGCGGCGGGCGCGAGCAGCCCCACCATGTGCCTGAGGAGGGTGGTTTTCCCGCATCCCGACCCCCCGATCACGACGAGTATCTCCCCCTCGCAGACGCCGAACGAGATCCCGTCGAGCACGAGCTGCTCATCATAGCGCGCCACGAGATTGCGCACCTCAATTATCGGCGTGCCCTTATTCATTCCCCATCGCCATATTCTGTAGCCGACACTTTAGCGCACCCTTTAGGGTGCGGATTGCCTTCCCTGTAGCGCGACCCGTAGCACACCCTTCAGGGTGCGGCGCTCGGCGCCATTTTCTACAAAAAGAAATAAAATATCAAAGCGAATATCAGATCGGCGACCACGATGAAGAAGACATCCATGACTACCGCGCGCGTCGTCGCGAGACCTACGCCCCTCGCCCCGCCGGTCACCCTGAGGCCGTTGTGGCATCCCACGAGGACGATGATTATGGCGAAGACGAATGATTTTACCCCGCCCTGGGCGAGGTCGCGCACCGTCGCCGCGAGGAGCGTCTGGGCCCACCAGCTTTGGAAGGTGAAACCCAGGGAGAATACACCGAGGACGAAGCCGCCCGCCACGCCCGTGACGAACCCTATCGCCGTCAGTATCGGCATCGCGATGAGTATGGCGATCACTTTCGGTGCGATCAGGAACTTCGCCACGCTGAGCCCCATCCCCTTCAGCGCATCGATCTCCTCATACACCTTCATCGTGGCGAGCTCAGCGGCAATGGCGGAACCAGTGCGCGCGGAGACCACGATGCCGGTCATCACCACCGCGAGCTCCTTGGCGAAGCCGATCACGACGAGGTTCGCAACAAAGATCTGGACGCCGAAGGTGCCGGCCTGGGCTGCCGAGAGCATCGCGATGACGAGGCCGAGGAGGAAGTTGAGCAGCGAGACGATGCCGATCGCCTTCACCCCTGTCTCATTGAGCTCGGTGAGCAGCGATTTCCACTTGAGGCCGCGCCCTTCGAACGGGGCGATGAACGACCAGTAGACCGCGTCAATGACCAGGCGGCATGCGTCCTTGAGCTCTTCCAGTGCCGCGAACGCCTTTTCACCGATGGTTTCAAGGAAAAGTTTGCGTTGCGGCGCCGGTTCGGTTCCGGTCTTGAAGCCTTCCCAGACAAGGTTGATAAAATCCGCCACCTCGCCGCTCGCGCCGTCCACGGTGACCGTCAGCCCCGCTCGCTCCGCGGTGCGCGCGGCGCGCATGAGCCAGGCGGCGCCCCTGCTGCCGATATCCGCCGCGTCTTTGAGGTTTATCGAGAGATGGTCGCTCCCCTCCGAGATGATGCGCGACACTTCTTGTAGAATGCGCGCTCCATCCTCATCGGTGATCCGGCCGCGGACATACACTGTGTGCTTAGAGGAAACTGGATTTCCCATGATCAGCCACGTGGTTGGCTCTTGTCGAGATAGAGTATATCAGAAAAAGAGATATCAGTGTCCCGAGGTAAGGCCTCAGTTACGCGGGGGCAGGGAATCCGTGCATATAGTAGTAATCACTACGGCCATTCACGATTCTATCGATTCCTGCGCCCGCGCGGAACCATCACACCGGATTGCTGCAACTCGCTGCGGGGTATGCCGTACTTCTCGGAGAGGTCCCGGATCCCCCTCGCCTTTTCCATTTGCACCCTCTGCCGTAGGTTATCGAGGTCTGTCTCTTCGAGCCCCTGCATGCGCCTTTGTATTCGTTGCTTCTCGTTCTCGGGGGCTGCGGCTAATTGTGCCTCAAGCTCTCCCATCATCTGGTTTTTTCTCTGAATCACCTGCTCATCGGTGGGCCTTGTCGACATATTTGAGATTGCATCGTTGAAGTCTTTCCGGTACTGCTCCCGCTGCCCCTCCGGGACGAGCGGCGCGTAATCCTGCACGAAGGCGTTCAGGTTATTCGTGATCTCTTTTATCTCCGGCCCCCACCTGGTTCGGGGGGGAGGGGTTATCCCGTAGTCACTCAGCTCATCGCGTGAAATGTTGTATTCAGCCATCAGTCGGCCCAGCTCCTCGTTGTTGTCAAGTTGCTGGTAATGGTTGAGAATCCCCTCTAGGTCCTCGCCGCTCGCGTTCTTTATCTTCTCCATGCGGTTTCCAAGCTCTTCCTTCTCGTCCTCGTCGGTCTCCGCCGCGATTTTATCGCGCAGATCTCCGAGCGTTCTCTCTTTTCTCTGGAGCGCCGGTTCTTTCTGTGCCTGCGCCCTCAGTGATGCCAGGAAGGCGCCGAATTCCTTCTGGTACTTATCTTGTCGCCCCTCTGCAATGGAATTCTCATACTCGCTCACGAATTGCTCGAGCATGGAGATGTTTCCCGGTATGGCGGAAATTCCGGTGGGGGAAGTCTCCGCGGTGCCTTCCGGTTGGGCCCCGGGCTGCACCGCTGTCGCCAGTGCCTTTTTTTGCCCCAGCTCGCGAGCGGAGAGTGCGGACGCCGCGGGGCGTATCTTCTTTTCAACAGACCGCCTCTTTGCCTCGGCGAGCTCAGTGCCGCGCGCGCGGAGTTCCCTTTCGCGGGCGGCGAGTTTCTGCTTGTAGGTATCGATCTGGGCAGTGTACATGGCCTCCAGTTTCACGATCTCTTTTCTGTTCTGCTCCTGGAGCTTGATGAAACGCTCCCGATAATCATCCCTCTTCCCGCAGCCCGCGCTCGTGAGGAGCGCTGTGGAAATTCCTATGCATACTATAGTTCTCGCGAGCATAATCATTGCCTCCCCGGTTGCCCCCTTTGCGCATACGGAATAACAAGTATTCCGGATCGTGTGTTCGAACACACATTTTATCACGGGAGGGCCGCCTGTATCAACGAACATTACCGGTTCTCCCTCGCCCTGTGCGGGTAAGCTCAAAATCAAATCCCCTCGTCGAAGGCGAGCGTGTCGGGAGCCTGTCCGCATGAGGCGGAGGAAAAATGCGGGGGGAGAAGATCGCCCGCACGTAGGCCGTGAGGGTGTCCCGTGCGCGATCTTTTAGCCGCGCCGTTCACTACTGCACGGTCACCGTCTGCGTGTCAAAAAGGATCATGTTCGGGCTGCTCTGGGAAAGCTGGTCGAGCGGGACGCCGGGAGACTTCCCGGCCGCAACCGCTCCGCAGTAGAACGTCATCTCCTTCCCGGCAAAAGCGTTTGGCAAGACACCCCGCAGTGTCACGGTCGAATTGATGGATGTGCTGAGGCTCGGCACCCGCCGATACAGCGGAACCACGCCCCTGGCGATGTCACCGTTGAGGAAGAGTGTGTAGATGCCGGAGGGAGCGCTCGCAATGAGATAGAAGTCGAACGGCTGTGTGATCTGTCCAGAAAAATCCACGACGTAGCTGAGTCCCTGCCCCGCGGTCATCAACCCCGGCAGGATCGATAGCTGCGTCGCGGATTTAATGCTCGGGATCACGTACTTTTGCCTGTTGTGATTCCATCCCTCGAAGATGCCAAAGTGGGATTCCTGTTTCTGGTTCGGGGTATACTTCCACGGCTCGTCGAACATTTCGAATAGGTATGCCTCCACCTGATGGCTCGTGAGCCAGTTGGAAATCCCGTCGAAGTATGTCTTCGCGTTCGGCTCGCTTGGTTTCACCGTCCCGTTCCACCACGTGCTCCCTCCCGCCGTGGCCCATCCGGTTTCGCCGACGACGACGCGCTTGCCCTTCGCGATGCCGACCACCTGGCCGTACATGTTCTGGAAGTAGCTGATCGCCGCCCCCCCGGGATCATCCCCGTGCCAGAATGGATAGATGGTGCACCATATCTCATCGCACCCGGGGCAGTCCGCGAGGCTGGCGTGACCGATCCACACCCCGTCGGTCTGGCATGTCGTCACCTTGACGCCCGTGAGGCCATTGGCGTTGAGCTGCGCGCGCGCGTAGTTCATCAGGAGCTGGATTTTTTCTTTTGTCAGGCCGTTGGGGTTCGGGGAGTCCTGGAGATTCTCATTCCCGCAGATGATCGTGGCGACCGTCCCCTGATAGTGCTTCGCCTGGGCGACGATTGAATCAATCTCCGCCTTTGATTTCGCCTCGTCGAAGTAATCGGGCCCGCTCGTGCTCGGGAAGCCCCATGCCCCCATGGCGACCTTCACGCCGCACGCGTGCGCGGCGGGGATAACGTGCTGGTTGCTGTACTGTATCGTCCAGGTACGGAGTGCGGTGAAATGTGTGTTGATCAACTGCATCTGCCCGAGCACATCCTGGTAGGAATAGGAATCCCACGCGGGATTCGTGCCGGTATTGGGATCCCCTTTTGTATATGGCTGATATCCCACGTGGACGTAATCCTGTTGGGCCGCGCCGGCGCTTATGATTGTGAAAGACGCAAGAATCAGTGCTGCGGCAGAGCTGATTGTGCGCTGATGCACGACTTTCATTCCGCACCTCCTCACTGGCTCCTCGGCAAAGGTTCTCTTATTTCACTGAATCGCTGCTATCTGGCTGCCCATGGTATGCCTGGCGGAGCATGGCTACACTACCATAATCTCGTTCTTGCAGATATGTTAAAAATGTCGGTACAGGCGAAGCTACACTCGATACCAAATTTTAATCTTTCCCCCCCTTGACATGAGCGCAAAAGCAGGGTAAGTTGAAATCGAAGGAGGTGCGCTGATGGATCAAACCACTCTTCGCTGCATGATTCTGGCAGGGAGCTGTAGTATCCTTATCAGCGCATTCCCTTCAACATTATTTGCCAACTGTGCCTATGGGACGAAGGTGGCTCTGGTCGATGGCGAATGGTATGAGCTCCGGGCAATCGAGGAGATTGGGTTCAGGGATAGCGTGCATGCGCTCGTGCGGGGTGGAGAAGGTCCGGAGTGGAGGTCAAGAGGGGTCAGGTACAGCTATGGCACAGGCCCGGCAGCCACCGACCCCGGCATGATAAGGGTTTCATTCGGTCCGATAGAATCAAATAGCGACATCACGGTGACGGACAGGCATATTTTCCTGGTGATGAACAATTCCCCCGCCAGGGTGATGCTCAAGAGGGCAATAGATCTGATCCCCGGCGCTGATATGCTCGTGGATTTCCATGGGAAGCCGGTCCCGGTACGCAGCATCGCGTTTATCACGTACCGGGGAGGGATCCATCATATCGCCACCGGCACGAATCTGGACGATGGCTGGGAAGGGCACCTGATCATCACCAACGGGATCGTCTCCGCCGATTACCTGCTCCAGCTGGTCTATCAGGAATAGCTGCACTGTAGCCTCTCACGAGTATGCCTCCTTCTTTTATGTCCAAAACCATGCGGTGAGATCATCTCCCCCGGAAGCGCCGGAAGTAAATACCTGATCCTCATCCTCGCGCAGATTACCGTGAGGATGTTTCCCGGGAGGAAACCGAGGCCTGAAAAGTATAATAAGGTATCGTGGCCCCGGCATCACCAGTTATAATGCTAAACATAATCTGCTCAACCGGTACAAAGCGCTTCATACAATCGCCGGTTCACACGGGCTGAGACGGAAGATATGACGGAACAGGTTATTCTGCTCAGTTTTTATTTGAGCGAACAGGACGCGATCAGGGCATTGCAGCAGTTGCGCCATAAGCGATTCCGTCGCTCCGTATTGATCAATAAGTCCGCAGAGGGCCGCATCCGGACGGACGGCATCTCTCCGCGGCATGGCGTCTTCAGGGGAGTTGTCGGCGGACTGTTGTGTGGCGCCCTCGCCGGCTCGATCGCGATATTGTTGCGGGGGATCTACAGCATCGCGTGGGGTTGTTGCGCCCTGATCATGGCGCCGCTGCTCGGAGGGCTGACCGGATTTATCGCCACCCGCCGGCTCGCCATTGGCCTCTCCAGGGAACTGGTGGAACATTATGCACGCTGGCTGGTGGCTGACGAGACCGTCATAATCGTACAGAACTCACCGGAGGCGATAGGCAGTGCCATCCCCATGCTCCGGGGCATCGGAGAAAGCCAGCCCTCCATCTTCGCCATGCACGAGCTACGAAGGATCATGGTCGTCGGCGAACCGGTCCAGACTGAGACCATGGCCGCCGCTCGGCTCCAGCGGTTCGCCCGCCGCCTTGCATCCATCCACCGTGTCAGGGCTGATGTCAGACACGGAGAGCCCCTCCTGCATCAGCTTGATGTGTGCGAAAAGGTTATCGAGCAGGTCCGCCAGGAACTTGCCGAGTCTTCTCATCTGGAACAAACCATCTCAGCCACTGCGGAGTGGATCCTCGATAATGCCTACATCATACAGGGTCAGATCGATGACGTCAGGCTGTACTTGCCGAAAAAGTATTATCATGAGCTCCCGGTGCTCGCGGCTGAGCCGGGCATGGGCGAACCCCGGATCTACAACCTTGCCACGGCGCTGATCCAGCATACCGACGGCCGGCTCGACCGCAACAATATCAATGACTTCCTGACGGCCTATCAATCGGTTTCGGCGCTGACGATCGGTGAACTCTGGGCGGTTCCGCTGATGCTGCGCATCGGGCTGCTGGACATTCTTCGACGGTTGACCGAACAGATTGATCAGCGGCTGCGCGAGCGCGAAAGTGCGGACTTCTGGGCCAACCGCCTGCTCACCGCCGCCCGCCGCGACCCCAACCAGTTGTTCTTTATCCTGGCTGAGCTGGCACGCGAGCAAACCGCACCGAGCGCGCATTTCGCCTTCCAAATCACCGAGCATCTGTACGATGAGGAGGTCGCGTTGGCCCCGGTGCAGGGCTGGCTGGAGCGCAAGCTGGGTAGTGCGCTCGGTGACATCATCATCCGGGAACAGGCCCGGCAGGCCGCCGACCAGGTCTCCATCGCCAACGCGATCACCAGCCTCCGGCAACTCACGCGGTTGGAATGGCGTGAGACCTTCGAGCGCCAGAGCCGGGTCGAGGCGATGCTGTGCAATGACCCTGCGGGCATCTATCATCGCATGGACTTTCCCACCAAAGACAGGTATCGCCATGCGGTTGAGGCGCTCTCGCGCGGCTCAACGACGTCCGAGGAGGGTGTCGCCCAGGCAGCCATTGAAATGGCTTCCGCCCACACCGATGATGCCACTCCTGATCCGCGCCGGCGGCATGCGGGCTATTATCTGATTGATGAAGGGCGCCGGGAGCTTGTCTCACGGCTGCAGGGCCGCGAGCGGCGCCGCGAGCGGGTGCTGCAATGGGTGTATCGGCATCACACCGCGCTTTATCTGTCAGCCGGTGGACTGATGACCACCTCGATCACCGGCATCATCCTTGGAGCTGTCCTCCGGGAACACGGGCGGCTGGCGTTGCTGCCGGTGGTTGCAGCCCTCGCGCTTCTGCCGGCCAGCGAGCTCGGCATCCAGCTCGTCAATTACCTGGTGACCCGCTGTGTCCCACCCCGGACGCTGCCGAAGATGTCGTTCGAAAAGGGAGGGATCTCCGATGAATTCCGGACCCTGGTCGTCGTACCGGTGCTCCTCTTCCATCCCCGGACCATCAGCGAGGATCTGTACAAGCTGGAGGTTCGCTATCTTGCCAATCCGGAATCGAATATCCTGTTTGGCCTCTTCAGCGACTACCCCGATGCGAATGAGCTGCACAAGGACACCGATGCCGGCCTGCTGCGCCAGATCACTGAGGGGATTGCCGACCTCAACAGGCGATATGGCGAGGGCCGCTTTTATCTTTTTCATCGCGAGCGCGAATGGGTTGAGTCCGAGGGCCGCTTCATAGGCTGGGAGCGCAAACGCGGCAAGCTCGAGGAACTGAACCGGCTGCTGACCGGCGCCCCTCCCCGCGGCGGCCGGGAGATCGTGCAGGTGGGGGATCCGCACCAGCTCGAAAACGTCCGCTATGTCATTACCCTTGATAGCGACACACAGTTGCCGCGTGGGAGCGCCCGGCGCATGATCGAGACAATTTCACATCCGCTGAATCAGGCGAGGCTCGGGCCGGATGGTTCCACCGTTATCAGCGGGTACACCATCATCCAGCCGCGCGTCGGCATCTCCCTCCCCAGCGCGATGGCAACCCCCTTCAGCCGCCTGTGCACCGACCCTGTCGGCACTGACCCGTATACCCGGGCGGTATCCGACGTGTACCAGGATCTGGCGGGCGAAGCCTCCTACCTCGGGAAGGGTATTTATAACCCGCGGGTGTTTCACCGGGTGCTCGCCGACCGGTTCCCCGAGCAGCTGCTCCTGAGCCACGACCTGATCGAGGGCGCGCATCTGCGGGTCGGCCTGGCGAGCGATATCGAACTGTATGAGGAGTTTCCCCAGGATTATATTTGCTATACGAGCCGGCAGCATCGCTGGATCTGCGGTGATTGGCAGATCGCCGGCTGGTGCATGCCGCGCGTGCCGACGCCCGAGGGTCCGCGCGTGCCCAACCCGCTCTCGATGCTGAACCGGTGGAAGATATTCGACAATCTCAGGCGCAGCCTCATGCCGATCGCGTCGGCGCTGTTTCTTGTCGCGGCCTGGCTGTTCCTGCCGGCTGCGGTGGCCGCAGCCGGAACGCTCGTCGGGCTGCTGGTGTTCGCCCCGCCGCTCGCACGACTGCTCACGTGGGTGACGACGGCGCCGGGATCGGGCAAAATCTCATGGCGCGAACTGGGGCATTGTCTCTTCCGGTCGGTCGTGGAGGCGGCGCTCATCCCGCACCAGGCCAGCCTTGCCCTGGATGCGATTGTACGGGTCTGGTATCGCCGCCTCATCAGCAAGCGCAAGCTGCTGGAGTGGACCACGGCGCAGCTCGCCCAGTGGAAGACGCGAGGCCTCATCCGTCCCTTCCTGGCGCGGATGGCGTGCATCAGTCTTTTCTCGCTCGGCATGGGGATTGCGCTGGCGCGGCGTGCGCCGGCGGAGCTGTATTTCGCGGGGCCGTTTCTGGCGCTGTGGCTGATCAGCCCCGTGATCATGTGGCGGCTGTGCGTCAAGCCTCGCCCCACGCCGCAGCGCGCGCTGATCCCGCCGTCAGACGCGCAACTGCTGCGAACACTCGCCCGGCAATCCTGGCGTTTATTTGACGACTTCGTCGGCCCCGCGACATCATGGCTCCCGCCGGACAACTACCAGGTATCCCACCGCAATACAATTACCCTCCGCACGAGCCCTACCAACATAGGACTCTGGCTGCTGAGCGCGGTCGCGGCATACGATTTCGGATATCTGACCGGCGATGAGGTGATCCGCCGCATCGGAGAGACCTTCAAAACGCTTGGCGAGCTCGAACGGCATGAGGGGCACCTTCTCAACTGGTATGATCTCCAGACGCGCACGCCCCATGAGCCGCGCTATGTCTCCATGGTGGACAGCGGCAACCTGCTCGCCTGCCTGTGGACGCTGGAGCATGGCCTCACCGATCTGACCGCCAGGCCGCTGATCGGCCCGCAGTCCATCCGCGGATTGTATGATACGCTCCAGATCCTGCGCGGCAATATATCGCCGGCTCACCAGAATGAGCCGCTCATCAAGGCGATGAGAGTTCTCGACGATCTTTTCAACAATCCCCCCCCGCAGCTCGACGAGCTTATCCGCCGGATCCGCCTGGCGAAAGCGCCGGCTGAGATACTCGCTCATCAACTTCTGCAGGACGCCAGCGCGGACAGCGAACTTGCCTACTGGGCAGGGCAGATCGATCGGCAGGTGTCATCGTGGGGGATGATCATCGACCGCTACCTGTCCTGGATGGAGATACTCTCCGCCGAGCCGGAAGAGGTCCTGAGCACGCTCGGGCAGGAGGTATGTGACGCCCGCCGCCAGGCGCTGACCGAGACTCCCTCCGCCCGCTCTCTCGCCGGCGGGAGCGTGGCCGTTATTGCGCTGCTCCAGAATGCGCGGGGGAAGGTGGGCGGGTCATCCACGCAGCTCGGGGAATGGATCGACCGGCTCGGCGATGCCTTTTCCCGATCGCGGGGGCTTGCCGATGAATTACTTTCCCGGGCCGAGGATCTCCGCCGGCGCAGCACCGCCCTCGCCAATGGTATGAATATGACATTCCTCTACGACCCCGATCGGCGATTATTCAGGATCGGCTTTAATGCGAGCGAGCAGAAGCTCGATTCCTCCTACTACGATCTTTTTGCCAGCGAGGCCAGGCTGGGTAGTTTCGTGGCGATCGCGCGCGGGGACGTCCCGAGCGCGCACTGGCTGGCGATGGCAAGGCCGTTCGGTTCGGTGGGGAGACGCCGGGTGCTCCTCAGCTGGGGCGGGACCATGTTCGAATATCTGATGCCGCTGCTGCTGCAGCGCGTCTTCGATAACTCGTTATTGGCCATGGCCTGCCGGGAAGCGGTGAGCGTGCAGATCGCCTATGCGCGCCGTCGCGGAGTGCCGTGGGGGATGTCTGAGTCCGCATACAGCGATCTTGATGCCAATAAAATGTATCAGTATCAGGCATTCGGCGTGCCGGGTCTGGGACTGAAACGCGGACTCGAGGACGACCTGGTGGTGGCGCCCTATGCATCACTGCTGGGGCTGCTGGTAGATCCGGCGGCGGCGGTGCGTAACCTGAAGTGGCTGGTGCAGCTGGGGTTGCATGGCAACTATGGATTTTATGAGGCGATCGATTTCACCCGGCAGCGTCGCCGCGAGGGCGGCCGGGGCGTGATCGTGCGCACCTATATGGCGCACCACCAGGCGATGGGATTCCTGGCGATTGACAATTTCATCAACGATCAGGCGATGCAACGGCGGTTCCACGCAGATGCGCGCGTCAGGGCGAACGAGCCGCTGCTGTATGAGCGCATCCCGGTTTCACCGCCACTCCATCAGGTGTCCCTCCGCGAACGCGCCCCGTCGCGCGTGATGCCCTCGGAGATTGTCCCGGCGGCCGGCAGGTTTGAATCCCCTCACTCGCACACACCCAAGACGCAACTGTTCTCCAACGGTCGCTACAGCCTGATGGTGACCAGCGCCGGCGGGGGATACAGCCGGTGGCGCGATTTTGATATCACTCGCTGGCGGGCGGATGCCACCTCCGACCCCTGGGGCGCGTTCTGCTACATCCGTGACGTGCGGCAGAGTCGGCTATGGTGCAACACCTATCAGCCCGTCGGAGGCACGCCGGACAAGTATGCCGTCAGCTTCACCATGGATCGGGCCGAGTTCCGCCGCTCCGATGGTGACATCGACACGGAGACCGAGATTGTTGTCTCTCCCGAAGACGACGCTGAAATCCGCCGCGTCGCCCTCACCAACCGCTCCGGCCGCAGGAGGAAGCTGGAGGTGACCAGCTACATAGAGCTTGCCCTTGCCCCCCACAACACCGACCGCCAGCACCCCGCCTTCAACAAGATGTTTGTGTGCACCGAGGCGATCCCCACACGCGGCGCGCTGCTGGCATTCCGGCGGCCGCGAGACAAGGACGACCCGCCGGTCTACGCGGCCCACCTCCTTGCCTTCGAGGATGGGGTGAAAGGCACGATGCAGTTTGAAACCGACCGGTGGCGGTTCATCGGGCGCGGTAATACCACCGCCCGCCCCGCGGCGCTGTCCGGTGCGCTGTCGAAAAGCGCCGGCCATGTGCTGGACCCGATCTTCAGTCTGCGCCGCACGATCGTGCTGGAGGCCGGCCAGCGCGTCTATTTTTCACTGGTGCTCTGTGCCGCCGAGTCACGCAAGGATGTCCTGGCGCTGGTCGAGAAATATAGTGATCCGCAGGCGGTCAGGAGGGTGCTCGAACTCGCCTGGACCTATGCCCAGGTGGAGCTTCGCCGGTTGCGCATTCAGCCTGATGAGGCACGCCGCTTTCAACAGCTCGCCAGCTACATGCTGTATCCCAGCGCCAAGTTCAGGCCGCCCGGGGATCGGATCCGTCAGAACAGGCTGGGTCAGTCGCGCCTGTGGGCCTACGGCATCTCGGGCGATCTTCCAATCGCCGTGGTCAGCATCGGGGAGTCGGACGATATCAGTCTGGTCCGCCAGGTGCTCCAGGCGCATACCTACTGGCGCCTCCACGGCCTGAAGGCTGACCTGGTTATCCTCAATGAGGAATCCAGCGGCTATGATCAGCCGTTGCATGAGCAGTTGAAGCGGCTTGTCCATGCGCACTCGATGCACATCGGCGTCGATCAGCCCGGTGGTATCTACCTGCGGAATGTTGACCAGATTCCCGCTGAGGATCTGACGCTGATACTCTCCGCCGCGCGGGTGGCGCTGGTTGCTGCCAGGGGCCCGCTGCCGCAGCAACTGGGGGCGCCGACAGAGTTATCAGAGCTCACCGCCGCGCTGCGCGTGCGGCAGCTCCCTGAAGAGCCCTCCCCGCCGCTGCCGTTCATGGATCTCACGTATTTCAACGGCCTGGGCGGCTTCACCGCCGGCGGCAGGGAATACGCGATCTATCTGGACCCCGGCTCTCGGACGCCGGCGCCGTGGGTCAATGTGATCGCCAACCAGAATTTTGGCACGCTGGTGAGCGAGTCCGGCTCCGGTTTTGCCTGGTACGGCAATAGCCAGCAGAACCGTCTGACGAGCTGGTCCAATGACCCGGTGACCGACACGCCGTCCGAGGCGATCTATATCCGGGACGAGGAAACCGGGAAGTTCTGGACGCCCACGCCGTTGCCGATCCGGGAACAGGACGCCTACCGGGCGCGGCACGGCACGGGCTACAGCGTCTTTGAGCACAACAGCCATGCCATCCAGCAGGAGCTGACCACCTTCGTGCCGATGGATGAGAGCGGCGGCGAGCCGATTCGCGTGCAACGGCTCCGCTTGCGCAACGACTCATCACGGAGGCGGAAGCTGTCGGTCACCTTCTACGTCGAGTGGACGCTGGGCGAGAACCGTGAGGAGAGCCAGATGCACGTGGTCAGCCAGTGGGACAGCGAGATGCGGACACTGCTGGCGCGCAACCGGTACCACGCGAGTTACGGCGAGCGCATCGCATTCGCCACGCTCAGCCCAGCCCCCCAGAGCTATACCGCCGACCGCACCGGCTTCCTGGGGCGCAATCAGACAGTGGCCTCGCCCGTCGCCATGAAACGGATCCGCCTCTCCGGGCGCGTCTGGCCGGGGCTGGACCCATGCGCGGCCGTACAGGTTGCGCTGAATCTGCCTCCGGGTGAGAGCGCGGAGGTGACGTGCCTGCTCGGGCAGGCAGGGTCGGTTGAAGAGGTCGACCGCCTCGTCCAGAAATATCGGGATGCCGTTGAGGTGGAGGAATCGCTGAAGCGCACGATCGCATGGTGGGACCAGCTCCTGGGACGCATCCAGGTCACCACGCCGGAGCCGTCGATGAATTTTCTGGTGAACCGCTGGCTGCTGTACCAGGCGTTGAGCTGCCGGATCTGGGGACGGACAGGTTTCTACCAGTCAGGCGGGGCGTTCGGATTCCGCGACCAGCTCCAGGACGTCATGGCGCTGTTCTACGCGGCGTCTCCCCTGTCATGGAAGCACATCCTTCTGGCGGCGAGCCGCCAGTTCAGGGAGGGAGACGTGCAGCACTGGTGGCAGCCGCCGTCCGGCGCGGGTATCCGTTCGCGCTGTTCCGACGACATGCTCTGGCTGCCGTACGTGGTGGCCCACTATGTCCGTTTCTCGGGCGATACGGCGATCCTGAATGAGCGCGTCCCTTTTATCGAAGACCGCCCGCTCGAAGAAAAAGAGGATGTGGCCTACCTCACGCCGCGAGAATCAATGGAGAGCGCCACGCTCTACGAGCACTGCCGCCGGGCGATCGAGCGCGGTTTGAAAACGGGACCCCACGGGTTGCCGCTGATCGGCAGCGGCGACTGGAATGACGCCATGAACCGGGTAGGCATCGCGGGGAGCGGCGAGAGTGTCTGGCTGGCATGGTTCCTGATCGAGGTGCTCAATGAGTTTGCCGGGGTTTCGGAGTTATACGGGAAACCGGAGCAGGTGGCCGCGTATCGCGAGCGCGCCCGTCAACTGGCCGAAGCCGTCGAGCGGCACGCCTGGGATGGAGGATGGTACCTGCGGGCCTTTTTTGACGACGGGACGCCGCTTGGATCCGCCGCGAGCGAGGAAGCCCGCATTTTCTCGCTGCCTCAATCATGGACAGTGATCAGCGCTGCGGCCGACCCCGAGCGGGCGGCGCGGGCGCTTGAGTCTGCCTGCGAGCAACTGGTGCTCAAAGACGAGAACCTGATCGTGCTGCTCACGCCCCCGTTCGACAGGTCTGACATGAACCCGGGCTATATCAAGGGGTATCCGCCCGGCGTCCGGGAGAACGGCGGCCAATACACCCATGCCGCGTTATGGCTGGCGATGGCCCTGTGCCGCCGGGGTGAGGGGGACCGCGCGGTTTCACTGCTGCGCATGCTCAACCCGATCGAGCGCGCGCGCGAACCGAAGGCCGTTGAGCGCTACCGGGTCGAGCCATATGTGGTGGCGGGCGACGTCTGCAGGATGGCGGGCCGGGTGGGGCAGGGGGGATGGACATGGTATACCGGATCCGCGGCTTGGATGTATCGCATCTGGATCGAGGAGGTGATCGGCATGAAGGTCTGCGGGCGAACCCTCCTGATCGATCCGGTCATCCCGTCCGGCTGGAAGCAATTCAGCATCCGTTATCAGCGGGGCGAGGCCATATACGAGATCGCCGTCGAAAACCCGGACGGCGTGAGCCGCGGCGTGGCGTGGGTGGAGATGGACGGCCGCCGTCTGGAGAAGCCGGCCATCCCCCTGGAAGAGGTCTCAATCAAACACAAGGTGGTCGTGCGGATGGGCACGGGGGCTTGATGGCGGAGGAGGCCAGCGTCCCCGCATCCGGGTCGCATTCCTGCGCGGCATCCTGCATGACACGCCATGCCGTAAATGCTTTTTTCCCCCGCCTCCACTGTGCTATAATACCCACGTTCTTTGACGGTTACTATGTATGAAAAAGTCGATGACCAAAAAAGAAAGGAGGGGCCTATGGTTCCGATGGAAGGGGTGAGCAGGGGTTGGCTGGTTTTTTTAGGCGTCATTCTCGTCATCGCGGGGATTGCGGCAATCGGCATGCCGCTCGTCGCGTCACTCGCGGTGGAGCTTCTCATCGGCTGGATTCTGATAGTGAGCGGGATCATGCAGAGCATTTACTCGTTCTCATCCCGCAGGTGGGGAAAATTCTTCATGCGCCTGCTCGCGGGGCTCCTCTACTTCCTTGCCGGCATCATGCTGGTGGCGCACCCGCTCAGGGGCGTGCTCACGCTGACGCTCCTGCTGGGAATCCTCTTCGTGCTCGAGGGAATCTGCAAGATCATCGGCTCATTTCAGATCCGCCATGTGCAGAATTGGGGATGGCTGTTTTTTAGCGGCATCCTGGCCCTCCTCATCGGCATTCTCATCTGGAAAGGGTGGCCGTCCAGCTCGGCATGGGCGATCGGACTCCTGGTGGGGATAAACATCCTCTTCAGGGGCTGGGCGCTCATCGCGCTGGCCCTCGCGATTCCGTCCGGGAGCGCCGGTCAGAGCCGGGCATTCTGAATCGCGCGGTGCGGTTGAAAATATCATAGCTGGGCTGGGTGCGCGCAAGCTCTCTTCTGCTGTCTTTCGCTGCCCTGCTATGCTATCGCCGTTCTTTGACAACAATGCAGTGAATCGGATTATCACTTTTCACTTTCCACTATTCACTGCGTTATTCCCCGGTAGCTCAGTCGGTAGAGCAGGTGGCTGTTAACCACCGTGCCGCAGGTTCGAGTCCTGCCCGGGGAGCCAGTCCGATGGCGCAGAGCGTTCTACGTTCTGCGCCATCACTTTTTCCGGCTCCGTCGCAAGGAATTCCGGCGGACGGCCGCGCAGGGCCAGTTCTATGCGGTTACCAGAGACGACCGCCTTGTTGAGGGTGAGGCCGAGGAGCTGCCTCTGCTGGTAAGGGTTCGCCCGCTCGAAAACGTCCATGATATTGCTCAAGGCGAGCCGGACGAGGTCCTTGCTCACCGATTCTCGCTCTATTTCCCCGATAGTCAATTCCACGTCTTCAAGGCCGCTATCGAGTTCCTTCCGCCTTTTCGCCAGCTCGTTCAGTTTCTCTTTCAGAAACAGCTTGTTCTCCTCCGTCGCGAGGTTGCCCCATTCCCCAAGTAACTGATCGGCCAGCGTCTTCACCTTCACCAGTTCTTTTTCAAGCTGCGACTTCTGTTCTCTCAGCTCGGGAAGCTCCTTCCTGAGCTTGATGTTCGTCGCCGCGACGATGTCCTCCATGATGTCTTTTCTCCGGGCG